>CAZRFI010000174.1:0-10671 GCA_964598905.1 uncultured Candidatus Sericytochromatia bacterium
GGGTGGGTCATGCTCCAGCTCTGGCCGTTGTAGACATCAAAAGACATGCCGCGCCAATAGGCCGCACGGTTGCTTTGCACCCGCATCACCACCTGATCAGATAATTTGCCCCGGTAATTCAAATCGAGTTTGGTACTAAAGCCGTAATAGGCCATTGGATCAAATTTATCGCGTTTGCTCTGCACCTGATTATTGCCTGAGCTGTTTTGGGTATTGCGGTTTTGATAGGCCCGATTTTTGATCTCGCCCTGAAAAAAGGGCAGGTTCTTCATTTGGATTGAAACGGGAAAACTCTGGATTTTGAGACCTGAATAGCGGGGCATGACCACAAATGCCAGCAGAGCACCGAGCAGGGTCAGGCCCATCACAGGCAGCAGGATTTTGAGGCTGAGCCGGATCGGCGGGGCTTTGACATGCTGGCTCGAGAGATGGCTGTAATAAATGCTGAGCAGACTGAAAAAAGAGTAGGCGACTAAAAACAAGCTAAAATTGGCCTCGCGGCTGAGGGTGGCGGCCACACTGATCAGCACCAGGGCCACCCACAGCGAATAAAAGAGATCTTTGCGCCTGGGCAGGTCAAAGCTGTGAAGCACCTGTAGCCAGATCAGCAGATGGGCCAGAGGTACACGGGCATCAAAAGGGTTGTCGCTGATTTCAAACATAAAATTGACCAGGGCCACCAGCATCAGCAGGGCCAGGATCAGTTTGATCCACCAATTTTTGGCCTCGCGCCGCTTCCAGCTCAGCCAACTGCCTCCCAGGGTTACGCTGATCGCAGCACTGGGCAAAAACAACGGGCTCTGGGCGGTAAATGCCGTGGCCAGAATCGCCACCATCACGGTCAAAAAAACCAGGGCCCGCGGTGTGAGTCCGTGCTCTACCTCGCGGGGCTTGTAGCCGTCTTGCTGAAAGATCTGTTTGAACATAGTACAAGCATAGTACAAGACTTTGCCAAAATTCAATCTGGCGACTTGGCAAGAAGCGCAGCAACATACGTTATAATTATTTTTAGGCAGCATCTCCCCACTTTTCTCCTGATTTTGCAATTGTGAGGTATTCTGCTGAGACTTATGAACAAGCGGCAAGCGCCGGAAATGGCTAAACACTGTGGCTGATAAAAAAAAACCCACCACCGATGAACTCTATCGGCGTTCGCAATGGAGTGACAATATGTCCTTCAGCCGCGAGGCCATTAACGAGAGCCAGAAAAAAAACACCCGTCAATTGCCCGCTCCTCCCGAAAGTTCAGTTCAAACGGGCAATTTGCCTGCGGCACCTGTCGGTAAATCTGCAACCAAAGCCACCCCCAAATCCACTGCGATGGCAGGCGGTTCTGCGCCCCTGCCTGCTGCAGACAGCTTGCCCAAAGCCCTGCCTTCGACTTCGCGCCAGATCAAAGATGGGGTGCCCCAAGGCCCCTCCCGGCCTGTCAAACACAGCACCAACCATCTCGACCATTATGTCTCTGAAATGAATCAGGAGATCGATCGGGTTTCCAATGTGGTGGGCAACCGCATTGATAATTTTGGCGATCGGATCAGCAATGGCTTTCAGCGCCTGTTTGAGCCGATTGTCGAAACGGTGATGGGTTTGGCCGATGCCCTGGCCCACTTTTTTCATAAAATTACGGTGGGTCTGGTCAAGGCCATCATTCAAGAATTTACCTTTGTCTTGCGCACCCTCACAGATAAGCTCTTGGGCGGCAATCGCAGAGCGCCTGCTCGGGCTGTTCAGACCCATGTCCCTTTGGGCACAGCCCCCTTTGTTGAGGCTGAACCCGATGATTCTCAATTGCCCTCTTTCCGTTCGGGCTTTGGCAAATTGGTGGAACAAAAAATCTTTTTTTCCACGATTCACAACCGGCCTTTTTTAACTGAAAAAGACGTACGTGAATTGCTGCCGGGCAACAAACGCCAGGAGTACGATTGGATGACCCGTGCGATTGAAGAAATTCGCAACTGTGCCCCTTATGGGCAAAAATTACCCGCTCCCCCCCGTGGCCCATTTATGGGAATCCCCATGCATGATGTGCTGCGGGAGATCACCTATTCTGATCTCGAAAGTTTTCTGGTCTTTGTCAGCAACCGACCCCAACCTTTCCAGCAGAAGCCGCTTAAACTCTCCGAGGCATACGCAACATGGGCCCACAAAGGCGCTCCCGAACAATAGTTTTCTCTCTCACTCTGCTCACACTGCTCTTGACCCCTCCCGTTTTTGCCGCAGACACAGCGGCTTTGGAGCAAAAAGCCTATCAGGCCTACAGCAGTAAAAATTATCCCGAGGCCATTCGCCATTATTTGGCTTTGCAAAAGCTGCGTCCGACCGATCCCCTGCTCTGTTATAACCTGGGTGTGGTCTATTATTTTAATAAACAACCAACACAGGCGATTGAGGCCTACCGCCAGGCGATTGCCCTGGACGCCGATTATTTTGATGCCTATAACAATCTTGGGGTGGTGTTTATCGAAACCAAGGCCTGGGACAAGGCCTTGGAAGTCTACCGCTATTTGCTCAAATTTCGCAGCGAAGATCCCGATGTTTGGTACAATCTGGCTATTTCTTATTCCCAATCCAATATGTCCGACAAAGCGATTGAGGCCTATCGCAAGGTGCTGACGCTTCAGCCCGAACATGTTGGGGCCCGCCAACAGCTTAGCCTGCTTGAGAAAAAACAAAAGTCTGCTCCGGCAGCCTCGTCCGGTGCCCGTTCGGCTTCTGCGATTCAGCACTACGAGGCGGGCAATCAGTTTAAATTGCAAAAGCGTTGGAAAGAGGCCATTCAGGCCTATCAACAGGCTTTGCTCCAAGACCCCTCTTTTAGCGAGGCCCATTACCAATTGGGCTGGATTTACAACCAGACCGGCAATTATAACGCGGCCTTGGCAGCCCTGGTGCAAGCCGTGGCCCAGGTGCCCACCCATGTCAATGCCCATCACCAGATGGCGTTGAGTTATGAGCGCCTCGGGCAAAATGCCAAGGCTCTGGGGGTGCTCAACAATCTGCTCTTGATTCGCCCCGATTATTTGCCCGCGCTCTACGATCAGGGGCGTTTGCAAGAAGAGGGCGGCCAGCCCGAAATGGCGATCCGCAGCTTTGAGCAATTGGCCAAACAGGACAAAACCTATTCAGATACGCTCTATCGCCTGGGCAAACTCCATCTGCAGCAGAACAACCCTGATTTGGCTGAGGCCTATTTCCAGTCCAGTACCCAGCTCAAACCCCAATTTGTCGCGGCCTGGATTCAGCTCGGCAAATTGGCCTACCAGCAGGGCCATGCCGACAAAGCCCTGAATCATTTTAATCAGGCCCTGAGTTTGGCCCCTCAAAACGCGGAATTGAACTACACACTTGCCAGTGTCTTGTTTGCCGAGCCCGCCACCCGTGGCCGCTCCATGGCCTATCTCAATCAGGCGATTCAGCTCAATCCCAACTACGCCGATGCTTTGGCTCTGCGGGGGGTGCTCTATTACAATGCCCAGAATTATCCCCAGGCGATTGTGGACTTGCAGGCCGCCCTCAAACAGGACAAACAGCGGCCAGATATTTTGCGTAATTTAGGGCTGACGTATGCCAAAATGGGGCAAATTCAGCCTGCGATCCAGCATTTTGAGACCTATCTCAAACAAGAGCCCCAGGCCGAAGATGCAGCCAAGATTCGCAAAGTGATTCAGGATCTCAAAGAGCTGCAGAAAAACCGGTCCCGCTGATGTCTGTGTCGTTGGGGGCTGGGCAGCTTTTGGCAGCCTCTCAACTGGGTTTTGCCCTGGGCGAACGCGCTTTGGTCAATGGGGTTTCGCTCCGTTTAATGCCCGGTGAAATTCTGGCCCTGGTCGGCCCCAACGGCGCGGGCAAGTCCACCCTGCTCAAGCTTTTGGCGGGGCTCCTCACCCCTTCTGCCGGACAGGTGCAATTATGGGGCCGCCCGCTGCTCGATTATCCAGCGCCCGAAAGGGCGAGGCAGATAGCGGTGATCAATCCCCGTGAGGCGCTTCCCGCTTTTCCTTTGCGCCTGGGTGAATATGTGGCCTTGGGCCGAACGCCCTTTCAGGACTGGCTGGGCCGCCTCAGCGCCACGGATCGGCAGGTTTTGGCCCAGGTTTTGGAGCGCTGTGATTTAACTCCCTTGGCTGAGCAAATGGTGCAGAGTCTGAGCAGTGGAGAATGGCAAAAGGCACAATTGGCCAGGGCTTTGGCCCAAACGCCGCAATTGCTGCTTTTGGACGAACCCACAGCCCATTTGGATATTCAGGCCGAGGTTCAGGTCATGCGCTTGTTGCGCGAGATTGCTGGCAATCAGGTGGGAATTGTGGTGGTTTTGCACGATCTCAATTTGGCCGCCCATTTTGCCGATCAATTGCTTTTGCTCCACCAGGGCCAAGTGGTGGCTCAGGGGCTTGCCGATGCTGTGATGCGCCCCGAAATTTTGGCTGAAATTTATGGTTCTTTTTGGCAATTGGAGCGCTCTCGAAGTGGAAAACCCTTGCTTCGGCCCGACTATGCCTCTGAAGTCTAATTTTTTTCGCTTTTTAACACTGGGAGAGGGAACCCCCGCACTTTTGTCAGCGTCCCTTTAAAAATATTCACTTGCAAACGAGGCCCTTTGATTATGTTGGATCGCTTTAAATCGTCTTTTGCACTCACCCTGCTGATCGGTCTTCAGGCCTGTGTTCCTGCCACCAAAATTACGGCCAATCCGGTGATTGTGATCAACAATCCCCCAGAAACCACTTCCAATGCCCCTGTCGGCACCTTTCAGGTTTTGGGCGGTGGCGGCCTCGACCCGACTGTGGCCCGTTTTTGCAGCGGCCAGGCTGTCGCAGGAGAGCAGGGCTACGCCCGCGAAACCGCCCGTGAGTACCGCCAGATGATTGAAAAGCTCTTGGCCCTCAAAGGCTTTGGGCCCAGTGATCCCAGCCAGGGGCCGGGCAATATCTTTGGCGCCCCCCCGCCCGTGCCCGTAGGCACGCCTGTTCCGCAGAACACCCCCCTGCCCAGCGCCACTTCGGATATTTCGGTGATCGAAAAAACGACCTTTAACGGCAAGATTTTTGATGAAAACGGTGCGCCTCTCGATGGAGTAAAAGTGAAGGTGCGCTCCCTCAACAGTTCGGTGCCTTTTGAAGCAGAAACGATCACAGCCGATGGGACTTACGGCTTTAACAATGCACCTTCGGGGGTTCAGGTTGAAATTGTACTCATCAAAGAGGGCTTCGCAGATCGCACCCGTGTTGAAGTACTCAAGTCGAATAAACAGGGAGATCCCAATGCCAATCGCTATGATTTTGGTACCGATGGCAGTAATTCCCCTTTTTCAGCGGGTTATAACGCTTTGACCGACAAGCCTGAGGTGCGTGCTGCCGCTTGGCTGCGCGAAAAAGCGGATCTCGCACCTCAAGGCCTGACCCTCAATTTTAGTGAGCCGATGGACAAAGCCTCGGTCGAAAAGAATATTGCTTTGCATCTGCGCAATGTCAATGCATTGGGAGAACAGGTCGCCAGCCCTGCACAGTTTCAATTTGTTTGGAACAGCGACCATACAGTGGTTCAGGTTAAATTGCCTTCATCCCTGACGCTCGATAGCGATTTGAGCAAATACAGCTGGGGTCTGCAGGCCGGGGATGGCAAAATTCTCGATACATCTGGGGTGGCCCGCACGGAAAAATACTTTAAGCTGACCGATGGCGATTATGAGGCAATTTTGTTCCCCCAACGTATTCGGCTGACCTCTTCGACCACGGTGCCCGCTCCCTTGGTGACCCCCATCCCCACTCCCACTAGCTTGCCCACGGCCACTCCTGAGCCGACTCCCACCCCCACGCCCATGCCGACCCCTTTACCGGCCCCGAAAAACCCGCGTGAATCGTTTTTCTTCTCTTACGACGACTCGGCCAGCACCGCCGGGGTGGAATTGGCCAAACAGGCCCTGCAGGCCAATCGATTGCCCAAACCGGAGTGGGCCCGCCCCTGGGAGTTTTTGAATTACGAAAACTTTGATCATGTCAAACAGACCTCCACAGGTCTTTTTCAGGTTTCGATGGGCATGACCCGCCGTGCCCATCTCAGTCATCCGCTTTTGGATACCTATGAGTTGGGGGTACATGTCACAGCGCCCTATCGCTGCAAAACCTCGCGCAAAAATCTGGTCTTAACCGTGGTCGCTGATGTCTCCAACTCCATGACCGAATATGCACCCATTGCCGATGAACCTGGCAAATCCCCGCCTTCGCGCCTGGACTTACTCAAAGCGGGTTTGCAGCAAATGCTCGACCAACTCAAACCGGGTGATGTGATCAATTTGGTGACCTTTGCCGCCAAGCCCTTTAAAGAGATCGAAGGACTTAAATTTGGCACCGATATCAAACCCTATTTGCAGGTGGTCAGCAAACTGGAGCCCCTGGGCAATACCAATTTGCAGGCGGCCCTGGAAGAGGGCTACCGTGTGGCCGAAAAATACCGCGATGCCAGCAAAAATAACCGTCTTTTGTTTATTACCGACGCGCTGCCGACCGAAGGCAGCAAAGATCTGGCGCAATTAAAAGATTTGGCGGCCCGCCGCAATCAGCAAGGGCTGTATCTCTCCGCAATTGGGCTGGGTTATGAGCACAATCAGGAATTGCTCAATGCGCTCACCGAAGCGGGGCGCGGTGCCTATTACAGTGTGGTCAGTAAAACGGACATGAAAGAGGCCATGACCGATCGCTTTATTCCTCTGGTCGATTTGGCCGCCCGCAATGTGCGCTTTAAACTGGAATACCCAGGCCAACTCTATCATGGTGAGTCTGCCGCCGAGCAGGTCTCGCAAGATCCCAGCAAAGTTCAGCCCACCAATTTTTCGTTTAATACCTCGCAGTATTTCTGGGAGCAGTTCAAAGCCAACAAAGTCGAAAACCTGCTTGATCAGAAGATCAAATTGGAGATTCGCTACAACGATGTCGACAGCCGCGCAGCCAAGACAGAGACCTACGAAAAATCCCTGCGTGAGTTAATTGGCCAAGACACAGGCAATATTCAAGCCGCTCATTTGGTCTATCTGTTTACGGCCTTGGCCAAAGGCTCCGTCACAGGGGCTGAAGTTCAGGCTGAACTCAACGGGCCTTTTCAAGAGATTGGGAAATAGCGCTGTTTATAGCGCTGTTTAAGGCGTCTGACTGGGAGTGATCACAGGTGCTTCACCCGCTGCTGGACTGCTGTTTGGTGCGGGCGAAGTGGGTGTGTTTGGCGTGGCTGAGGAGGGTTCCTCTGCCTGGACAGGACTGGGCTCTGGCAAGGGGTTTAAAGGCGGAAAAGGCAGCGCCGGTAAATCTGTAAAGCCTGTATCGGTATTGGCTTGCACGGGTTGAGCCGGGGGAGCGGGCTCAGACAAAGGGGGCAGCGGTGCAAAACCACCACTCCAGCCCATACTGCCCTGCAAAGCCGAATTGCGTTTGACCACCGCTTCGGGCAATTCTTCGCAGGCGCTCAGAGCTGTGCTCACAACAGAGAGAGCTAAAAACAGAACCAGATAACGCTGCATGGCTGATCTCCTGGGTTTTCTGCCTTTAATTTTCTCACAAAGGGGCTGGCTGCGGCTATACTAATAGCAGCTTGCCAACAGGAGTGTTCCCATGTCTGAGACCCTTGCCGTTGCTGCCGCAGGAATGCCCGGTTACCGCCGCTATCAGGGCTTACATGTACTCAAGATCGGTGGCAGTGACTACGAAATGGGCTATCAGCATGGGCAAATGCTCAAAGCGTCCATTCCCCAAGGAGCAGTGCCTTATTTTGCGGTCTATCTGGAGAAAATTTTACGCCAAGCAGTGGGCGAGCGAGCGGCCAAAACCCTCAAAAAAGGGCTGGATCGCTGGGTTGGTCGCCAATTGGTGGCGGAGTTTCCGCTTCATGTTAAGGCCCATGTCAAAGGGCTGGCGGAAGGGGCAGGCTTGCCCGAAGCTTTGATTTGGCAGGCTTTTGTGTTGCCCGATAGCTTTCTCTGGCTCTCTTGCCAGAGTCAAAAAATGCGCAAGCTGGAATTGGCCCCGCAATTGGCTGTCCAGACCATGGGCTGTTCCAGTGCTGTGGCCCAGGGCAGCGCGACCAAACAAGGCCAGCTCTTACATGCCCGCAATCTCGACTATATGGGCGCCCAGGTCTGGGACCGCGAAGCTGCCGTGATTTTTTCTCAGCCCGAAGATGGTTTGAATTACCTTTCGATTACCTCCGCTGGGATTCCCTTGGGCGGGGTCACGGCCATGAACGAAGCCGGGCTGACCCTGGCTGTGCATCAGCATGTGGCCTGTCTCAATTTGCAATTGGGTGGGCAGCCTGTGGGGATTGTCGGCGATGAAGTCATGCGCAAGGCCCAGACCCTGGATCAGGCCCGTAAAATCCTCGATGCCCACCGGCCCACTGCCTGCTGGACATATATCATCACCTCGGCGGCGGAAAAGGCCTTGCTCTGTTACGAAGTCACGGGCACAGAACGCCACTGGTTTATCACCGATCAGGAGACCTTTGCTTACAGCAATATGTATCTCAGCAAAAAGCTCGCCGACCGTGAGACCCATCTCTATCCCTCGCAGTGGCGTTCCAATCTGGGGCGTTACCAACATATCGACAGCTATCTCAAAGCCCGGCACGGCCAGCTCGAAGCCCAAGACATGGCCTATTTACTCGGCGATCGGGTGGATGCCCGCTGCCGCATGCGCACACCCTTGGCCATGCTGCTGACGGTCTCTTCGGCGGTGTTTGAGCCCGATGCTGGGCGGGCCTGGGTCGGGGCGGGTACGGTGCCCACCTCCACCCGGCCCTATTATGCCTTTGACCTCAAACAGGGAACGGTGTGCGAAAACCTGCCTCCACTGCTGGGGCGAAACGTGCCCGAACAAGAAGAGCAGGCCTTTGCCCACTACACCCGTGCCTACCGGGCCTATTTTGACGATAACGACAAAATCCAAGCGCTCAGCGCCATGGAAGCGGCCTGTCAGGTGGCTCCGCGCGAGTCGGTTTATGCCTATATCGCCGGATTGGTGGCACTTTCTGCCCTGCGGCCGGAGTTGGCCTTGCCCTATTTGCACAGGGCCTTGGAGCTGGGGCACCCAGATCCTGAGCGGGTGGCTGCTTTTTATCTCTGGCGCGGGCGGGCCTTTGATGTCGCCGGTTTGCGTTCAGAGGCCAAGCGCAATTACGCAGCGGTACTTGAGCAGCCCGCCGTAGATACCGTTGTTCGGCAGGCGGCAGAAAAGAATCTGAACAGACCCTGGAAAGCCAAATCTCTGGCAATTGAATTTAATTATGCGGATGTACTTATTCCATGACTCCATTGACGATTCGTTTTTTAGGTGCAGCGGGAACCGTGACCGGTTCTCGTTTTTTGGTTCAGTCTGGTGGCCATACGTTGTTGATCGATTGTGGCCTCTTTCAGGGGCTCAAGCAATTGCGGTTGCAAAATTGGGAGCCTTTGCCCTTTCCGGCCAAAGAGATCGACGCTGTTTTGTTGACCCACGGCCATATGGACCACACGGGTTATTTGCCCTGTCTCTTGCAGCAGGGCTTTCGGGGGCCGATCTACGCCACGGCGCCGACCCGCGCTGTGACCGAAATTATTCTGCGCGACAGCGGCAAGGTACAAGAAGAAGAGGCTGAAAGAGCCAATTTGCATGGCTATTCCAAACATGCCCCTGCCAAGCCACTTTATACCATCCGCGAGGCTGAAAAAACCCTCAGCCATTTGCAGACGGTGTCCCAGCATGAGTGGCTTGAACTCTTTCCCGAGGCGGGGATTCGCGCCCGCTGGCATTATAACGGGCATATTTTGGGGGCCTGTTTTATTGAGCTGGAAATAGCAGGCAAAACCCTGATTTTTTCTGGGGATATTGGCCGCAGCGATGACATGCTGCTCTATCCACCCCACAAGCCCGACAAAGCCGATCTCTTGTTGATTGAATCGACCTATGGCAATCGGCTCCACCCCCACGAAGACGTGGCTGAGCGTTTGTTGGAATTGGCGCAGGAAACCCTCTCAGAAGGGGGCTCCCTTTTGATCCCCGGTTTTGCCGTGGAGCGCACCCAAACCCTGCTCTTGTTGCTCTCACAACTGATCCGCCAAAAACGCCTGCCTTCGGTGCCGATCATTCTCGATAGCCCGATGGGTTCAGCGGTGTTAAAGCTCTTTGCAGAGTTTCCCGAGTGGCACAAACTGAGTGAGGCCGACGCTCAGGCTCTCACCACCGGCATTCATGTTGTAACCCAGGCCCAGGAGAGCTTGCGGATCGCCAAGCGCCAACAGCCCAAAATTGTCTTGGCAGGCAGCGGTATGCTCACAGGGGGACGCATGTTGGGTTATTTGCTCTATGAATTGCCCAACCCGGCCTCAACGGTTTTGCTCTCAGGTTATCAGGCCGAAGGCACCCGCGGCCGTGATCTCCTCGAAGGTGCTTCGCACCTCAAAATCCAAGGGGTGCATTACCCTGTGCGGGCCCGAGTTGAACAATTACACGGCCTCTCGGCCCATGCCGACCAAGCCGGTCTGCTGGATTGGCTCTCTGAGCTGTCGAGCCCTCCCCAGAAGCTGTTTATTGTCCACGGGGAGCCCGATGCGGCCCTGGCCCTGCAAGACCGTTTGACTGAGGCCAAAGGCTGGCAGAGCCAGATTGCTCAAGCGGGTGAGGTGCTGGAGCTGACGCTTTAGAACAC
>CAZRFI010000175.1:0-4129 GCA_964598905.1 uncultured Candidatus Sericytochromatia bacterium
TAGTACCGCTTCCCAGTGATTCATCCGATCAAGAGAATGCTTTGCAGGGCCCAGAAAAAACGAATGAATGAGTATGGTCATTGAAAATATGCGTCAGTTTCAGAGTCTGTTATTGAGTGCAGCCCTGCTTTCGGGCTGTGTTTTTTCACCTTTGCAATCGGTGGGTTCAGGCCAACTCAGATTTCAACTGGCTTGGCCCAAATCGCAGGGGTTTCAGGTTCTGGTTTTGCCAGAAGACACCCAAACAGTCCAACTTTTATTGCAAGCAAACAGTGGCGAACGGGTGTCTGAAAGTTTTTCCCGGTCTGAAGCCACTTCAAAACGCAGTTTTAAACTCAGCAGTGGCCAATGGCGTTTAAGCGTCAGCGCAAAATCTGCCAGTGGCGTTTTATTTGCAGAAGCCCAAAAAGAGATTGTCATTCGCCCTAATCAGGTAACGCAGACTGAGATCGAATTGATCCCCACACCTCAGCCAACGCCGACGGCCAGCAGCACTGCGCCAACCGAAGCAAATCCATCCAATCCAACTGGCCCGCAATCTCCTCCCCCCTCTCCAGCGTCCCCCGCCTCAGGGGCGCCGACGAATCCCGACTCCCCCCCCAGCAGCCCTGCTTCACCCACAGATTCTTCTCCTGCCCCAAATGCCTCTTCTTCACCCGCCGCCTCTTCCTCTGGCGGTGGCAGTGGTGGCTCTGGCTCTGGCTCTGGGTCAACGGCTGTAAACCCCGAAGTAACAGCACTCAGCGCTTCCCCCTCGTCCCTCTCGGGTTTGGGCTTCTCAACTGAATTGACGGCCACTTTAAACGATCCCAATAATCTGGTTACGGCAGCCCATATCACTTGGTCTTGTGCCGATGCCAACAATGTGTCGGGGTGTGGCTCTTTTAGCCTCAGCGGCGATTTTAAAAAAGCGGTTTGGACAGCGCCGTTAACGGCCAACGGTGGCGCGGGCAATGTAGATACCTATGCGCTTAAAATGACCGTGAATACAGGTTCTCACCCGATTACCACCCAAATTGTCAATGTCTCGGTCCGCTACGGAAATGGCAGCGCGAGTATCAACAATGGCCAATTTGATGGAGGTCTTTAAGATGAAACAGTCAGCTCAATTCATGCTCCCGTTTGGACTTGCACTCAGCTTTGGCATCGCGTTGTCAGGTTGCGACACCCTCTCTCAATCTGTGACCAAACCTGTGCCAAACTCTGTTCAATTGCCGCAAACAACTGCAACTTTGACACAGAGCAAGCAAGCGATCTCCGCCAAAGACTCAGGTTTAAAGGCCTTGGTGCGCGTAAAAGACATTCAGAATCAACAAGCCACAATCGAAGTGGGGATTTCATTTGGCAGTGATGCCTTTAAAACCCAGGCTTTGAGTTGTGCAAGCATGAGTTTTTTTAAAGTCAGTGTTTCAGGTTTTGGCATTTCCACCCCTTTGCTGCCAGCCACTCCCACCCAGGTGCATCCAGGATTAATTGCCGGAGGGGGCTGCACGTTAACAGGGGTGACATTCACCAATATCCCCGTGGGAGAATCGCGCTGGATCACAGTTGAGGCCTATGACAGCAGTCAAAATCCCCTCAGTGGCACCAAAATCATGGGGCTTTTAAACGTTTCAGCTGTCGCCGCTGCGGTTGAAGTCAGTCATAAAACCACCCCATTGGCCCAATTGATAGAAACCCTGACTGTCCAATTTGGGGCTGAAGGTAAGGCCCTGATTTCTCGCCTGGATATTGCTGCCCTGAGAACATTTTGTGAAAATCTGATGGGGGTGAGTGGGACTTTTCCCACCTATACCTATACCCGTCATCCCAGTACCTTGAATATCTCCGCGTTGGCCACGGATCTCAAAAATGCCAATGGCAATGTCGCATCTCTCAATGCCAATAACCCGGCCTATCAAATCGCCACAGGGACCGTGACAGGGACCATCACAGGCTTGAATTTTGATGATAGTTTGATCTTAAAAGTCAGAGATCCCCTCTCTACCTCCCAAACGCCGACAGCCACTGGCCCAAGTTATAATTTTAGCTTTCCCAATGTCGCCCCTGGCACCTGGAGCATGTATCTGGAGAACCAAACCACCAGCGTGGTTCGCAATCTCAATGTGGCCCATAATGCGACAGGTCTAAATATTAATCTGGCACCCCCGTTGTCTGCCTCTTGGGCACAAGATGGGCCCGATGGCGGCGGGATTGTACATGGTTTGGCAAGGGGCCTGATGAACAATACAATCGTCTACGCAGCCAGTGAACGCGGCGTCTATCGCTCCAGCAATTCAGGCAATAATTGGACTTTCGTCAATTTGGGCCAAAAGCCTGTCTTGAGCCTTGCCGTTCACTCCTCAGACAGTTCGGATGCCACTGTCTTTGCCGGAACCCGTGGCTTTGGCATCTACAAAACCACCAATTCAGGCAGTTCTTGGGACGCAATTACCCCCGGAGCCGGTTTTAATGATTTGCTGATTCACAAAATTTTGGTGGATCCCGATAACAACCAAAACATTTATGCCGCCAGCAATGATGGCGTGATTGAGAGCAGCGATGGCGGCGTGAATTGGAGCAAAGTCAATTTGCTAAGCGCAGGCGGCAATCTCGCAGGGGTGGAAGTCACTGATATTGATAAAATCTCTGGGGGCGCCTTTTATATCGCAGTCCCCAATGGCGTCCATGCGGGAGTGTACCGAACCAGCTCGCCAGGTAGTGGTTGGAACTCCTATTCTGATGCCGCTCCGACCGGCGTGGGAGGCAACGATCTTAACCCTTTAAATGGCCCGCGCAAAATTGGGCTCTTAAATGGGGCGATCTATGTGGGCACCCAAATGGGCTAAGTCTATCAGGGCAGCACCGCTGCAATCAATTGGGATGCACTGGTTTCGGGCGTAGGCAGACCTGTCAACGCTTTGGCCTATAACGGTCCCAGCAGCCATTATTATGCTGCCACCGAAGGCAGCGGCGTTCAGTTGAGTGGCGTGCCCTCTTCTAGTTGGAGTTGGTCTGCCTTAAAAAGTGGCCCACCCCCGATTAACTCACCCTTTGTGAACGCGGTGGATACTGTCAATGCCTCGGGCGGGGATATGGATGTATTGGTGGCCACCCAAGGCGGTGGGATTTCCCGCACCGGCTCGACCCAATGGAATACAGCCAATTCTGGTTTTTCCGCCGCCCATATCAATGACATCAAATACTATAACAATGGCCCTGGTTATCAATTTTTGGCCACCCGTGGAGGAGGTGTCTTTCGCTTCGATGGCTCAAATTGGGAGCACTTACTGGCTGTTCCCCCCAATAATGGCAAAGAGCGATTTGTCTTGGCTTTGGAAGTAGATGGCAATGGCAATCTCTATGCCCTTCACGAAGGAGGAATTCATGTTTTGCCCTCTGCACACACGGCAGCAACATCAACCCCCTGGTTGAGTTTTAACACAGGGGGTAGTTCGATCCCCACCTTGGCCCAATTGAGTGATGTCAAAATCAGCGGTACAAACCTGTATGTCTCCGCCAAAGGGACAAATGGACAAGAAGGTGTGTATAAAAGTACCTGCTTATACAATGGCAGCACCTGCCAGACAGGTGATTGGAGCAAAGTAAATACCAATAACGTATTTTCATTGGCTGCCCACAGAACCAACAGCGCCATCATCTATGCCGGTCGACAAGATGGAAATATTGACTATACGACAAATTCAGGCCTTACATGGAATACACACACCACGGGTTTTGGCCTGCCTGTGGTAGATATGCATGCCCCCACTTGGTCTGGTTATACCGAAGATATCTTCGCTGTGGCCTCCAATGATTTTGGCTCAGCCCAGATCAAAAGATACAACGCCGCAGGCTCAAATTGGCTCAATTTTAATGGCAATATTGTCTCCAATAAAAGCAGTCTTTCGATTCTCAGTGATGACAACCAAACCGGCACACTCTTTGTGGGGCTCAAAAATGGGGGCGTCTATCGCAGCACCGATGGCCTCAGTACCGGAACAGTCATTTGGGATGCCTTTAATGGGGGCAGTGCCTCATTGCCCATGGTAGATTTGAGCCCCCTGAGTTTGTTTATCAATTCGGGCAATCTCTATGCAGGCACGGATGGGAAGGGTCTCTACAGAACCTGTACCAGCGCCTGTTAGGG
>CAZRFI010000175.1:4229-6623 GCA_964598905.1 uncultured Candidatus Sericytochromatia bacterium
AAAACACCAGAGAACCTGTAACAGGTGGTTTAATGGTCCTATATTTGCATTTGGTCGGCCGAGATCCACTCAAACTCGGCTCATTGGCAGAAACGCTTCAAGCCAGTTATACCTTGGGAGACGTGCAAGAGCCCGCTCTGTTTGCGCGGGTCAGTCACGACTGCGGTGAGCAGCTCAAATCAATCAGTCGACTGAAAGAAGCGGATTTTCTGACGGATTTTCGCGTCAATGCGCTGGCCCCCTCTTTGGTAAACACCCCTTTGGCGGCAAAATTGCTGGCCCATCCACAAACGGCAGAACAGATTGCCCAATTGCACCCCCTGCAACGGATTGGGCCAGATCCCCTAGAGGCCCAGCGGCCGCTTCCAGATTTTTTTTTTGGCATGGCAAAACCCGACTCAATTGCCTGCATGAGTGTATCTCAGCAACCCTGCGCAATGCCTACGCCCACCATATTCAACGCCTGATGGTCACAGGCAATTTTGCGCTCCTGGCAGGATTGGCACCGGCAGAAGTGGAAGCGGGGCGTATATTCAGCGCATGTCGGATTATTGCCAGGGCTGTGATTACAAACCCAGCTTAAAAACGGGTGCTCAGGCCTGCCCCTTTAATTATCTCTATTGGGATTTCCTGATTCGCAATCGTTCCAAACTCCAGAACAATCCCCGTTTGGGTATGCCTTATCAGTCTCTTGCCAAAATGAGCCCCGCGCGTTTGCAAGAAATCCAAAGGGATGCCCGTGTTTTTCTCGACAGTTTGTATCCACAAAAAAGCCGGGAGTAAACCGAGAAATGTAGGTTCCCTCCGTGGGAGAGATTTCATTAAAAGTGAAGTAACATTTCTCTGTGCTGCCCGGCCTATGTTTCTGGTCATGTCTGTCATCAAAACTCAGCTTCGATCAGATCTACGGCACTTTGCCCCCTTTCTAAGGCTGCCACCAAATCCAATACCCGATCCGACCAACCAGCCAATTGCACCACCCCAGAATCATCCTGGGGGAATTGCATTTGACCGTATCCAGCCAAATCTACCGAGTACAAAATCGCACGGAGATTGACTTCCCGGCGGTAGCGTTGCCACTCTTCGACCAGAGATTCATTTCCTCGGTGGGTGCTGTAACATTGCATATCGCTGAAAAGCAAGACCCGGTCAAAGACCTGTTTGCGTTTGCGCAAGGCACGGATCGTCAAAAAGGCGTTGGTGCTGTGCCCCACGTCAGTTTTGCGAATTTTATTGGCATTGCTCAAAACGCTGTCGCTGCGCGCCACAGGAATATCCTTGTAGCTTTCGCCAAAACCGCCCACCAGGTATTCGCCCTGAGACAGGCGGGTTGCCATGGCCCCCATCAGGCTGGCCACATCCACGTACATGACTTTGCTGCGGGCAGACAGCGCGCCACTCATAGAACCACTCAGGTCCACAAAGATAGCGGTTTTTCCCTGCCAAACAGGCACATTGGCCAGCGACAGATTCATCGCCTCACGCAGTGCCTCCTTGAGGGCATTGCCACTGACTTCCCGCTCGGCGGCCAGCCAGCGAAAAGGCAGCAATTGGCTCTCGCGCACCCGTTCGGGATCCGCAAAGATTTTCATGGCGTGGGCCAAAGCAATTTCAGCCTTGTGCTGCTCAAAATTACGCAAATTGCGCAGCAAAGCCATGATCCCCATTTTGGGCGCGATGGTATTCCAGGTCTGGGCACTGGCTCCTTGGGTGGAGATCAGCACCTCCCAGGTTTCTGGGGTCGCCAATTTGTCCTCCAAGACCCGTTTGTAGAGCGCTGCGCGCTCAGGGCTGTCAGGCCGGGCATGGGTCAGCATCAGCACATCGCGCAATTTGACTTCGCCAGCGCGGTTGTACTTGGCCAATTGGTATTCATCAAAGCGGCGCAAAGCATCCGACAGGCCTTTTTTTAAGGCATTTGGCAATTTGGCTTTGCTGCCTTCGCCCACGCGGCGGATCCAATAGGCCAGCAATTCTCCAGGCTCATCGGCCCGTTTCACGACTTTGGGCACATAGCTGCGCACATCATTTTTGGCCTCTTTGCTATCACCACTGTGCATCACCGAAGCCTCAGCCAAGAGAATCATCGGCAAGGTGCGCAAGTGCATCTGATTGCGGGTATAATTGGCCAATTTGAGAACATAGCTGCGATCACAGGCTTGAATCGCGCTGCGAAATTCAGCCAATTGCTGATCTGCTTTGGTATAAAAGCGATCTTCTACCAGGCAGGTACAGGCTCTCAAATACAGGTCAAGCTGTGAACTGGGTTTAAACGCCAGGGCGCCAGCATGATTGACCGTGGCATCGGGCCGCGCCCGCAATTTTTCGGCCATTTTCAGAATCTGATTCAGTTTCATCTTTGCTTACCTCATTTCGTTGATACTTATTCGAGAG
>CAZRFI010000175.1:6723-8437 GCA_964598905.1 uncultured Candidatus Sericytochromatia bacterium
AGCACGCAGTGCGTGTTGCGAAGCAAACTGGAAATCGAAAAAACGACCCTTGCTTCGCTTTGCATAAGCGGCTTCTAAGCTTCAACTTCGTTTCAGCTAGAATCGCTGAGCAGGCAAGTGTAATAGCCTTTCTGCCACATATCCATGTTTTAATTAGAACCAAAAGAATGAATTTTTCATTCTAATCGTTATTGAATACTAATTTTTGAGGGATAAAAAAGATTTAGCCCTGTCGGAGGTCAGATGACGGGGGGATCCCGTGCATCAGCCTGACAGGGCTGAGAGAGGTGAAATTACCTGCTGCACACAATCTCCGGGTCATCCGTTTTTGCCTGGATGACCGGAGAAGAAAGACTCACGGGTGCTGCCGATATCCAGGCAACGCAAGACGCTTGGCGGACGCGTATGGCGTCCTGCCGGGCATACTAATTCGTTTTAGCGTTGTCATTGTCGTTACCTTAAATTTTTTTGAGAGTCGCTTCATTCCAAGTTGGAATTTCAATTTGGAATTGACTTGATATTCATCATAATCATTCTCATCGCCAAAAAGCAAGGGGGACTTGCTACAATTTTGCAAAAAGTTGAAATTATTTTTGCAAAGTTTTGATTATTTTGCTGGAATCATAACCCTGAGCGACAGCTGTATCCACTAGTGTTTTCCAGGTGCTTTCAGGCAATTCAGGGCTGCGGCTCAGCACCCAGAGATAACGACGGCTGGGGGTGCCAATCATCGCGTATTGGTATTCGGGATCGAGGGCCATAATTTGGTAATCACCTGCAAAGGGCCAAAAGAATTCGACTTTGAGTTTGGTGGGTTCTGCTGGATTGGGGATATACGCCCGGCCTTTGGCGCTGATTTCTTTGCCCGTCAGGGATTTTTCAAAACAGCGGTTGAGTACATCGACCTCAGTGGCAGATTTGGCTGTGTAGGTTGCTGTGGTGCCCGTACAGTTGGCCTGTTCGGGGGTGGGAATCCCCCCTATTTCGTACCACTTGCCCAAAAATCGTTGCAGCTCTATGCTTTTGACCACTTCTAAGGGTTGATTGGGGGTCTGGGCACAGGCAAAAATTGAAAAGAGAAGTAATGTGGAGACAAAAAATTTTTTCATGGTTACAGTTTGCCTCAAGATCCGACTTTTAAGCCAGTATTTAACCCCAGTTTTGAATAGGGCCATTTACAGGGTAGAATACCTCCTTACAGTTCATTTCTTTGGCTCACGAAAGGATGCTCACCCATGAAAGCTATTTTTATCAACGGTCAAGCCGTTCCGTCTCAATCCGATCTCGCTTTGGAGATTCACAATCCAGCCACATTGGAGCATCTCGGAAGTGTGCCCAATTGCCGACAGACGGATGTCGACGCAGCTGTGGCCGCTGCCAAAGCCGCTCAACACAGTTGGTGGAAAACCCCCGAAAGCGAAAAATCCCACATGTTACACCATGTGGCCGAGCGGGTGAGCGCCAAAACCGAAGAGTTAGCCAGATTATTGGCCCAAGAGACCGGCAAGCCGCTGATCGAAGCCAAAGACTGTGTTGAATGGGTGGCTGCCTGTTTCCGCTATTATGGCGAGGTGATTCGCGTCAGCAAAGGGGTGGTTTTTCCGCCTGTCGCCCCCCACCAGATCAATTTCACAGTACGCGAACCCTTTGGCGTGGTGGCCTGTATTGCTCCCTTTAACTTCCCCTTGCTGCTCAGTGCCTGGAAAATTGCCCC
>CAZRFI010000175.1:8537-10664 GCA_964598905.1 uncultured Candidatus Sericytochromatia bacterium
CTCGAACTCGGTGGCATCGACCCACTGGTGGTCTTTGCCGATGCCGATCTGGATGTGGCGGTCAAAGGTGCTGTCTGGGCCCGTTTACTCAATGCGGGCCAGGTTTGCACCTCTTCCAAACGCATCATCGTCGAAGAAGCTGTGGCCGATGAATTTATCCGCAAAGTGCTTGAGCAGGTAGCCAAAGTCAAGGTCGGAGACCCCCTCGATACAAGCACCGACATGGGGCCTGTGATCAGCGCAGATGCCCTCAATTTGCTCGAAAGCCAGATCGCCCGGCTCAAAGCCGAAGGGGCAAAACTCTTGGTCGGAGGCGAACGCTTCAGTCCGAATGGGCTCAAAGGCCATTTCCTGCAACCCACGGTCTTTGTCGATGTCAAACACGGGGGTATGGCCACCACCGAAGAATTCTTCGGGCCGGTGATCAATATCTTCCGCGCCAAAGATGCCGACCACGCGATTGAAATGGCCAATGACTCGGAATACGGTCTCGGGGCCACGATTTACACCAACCACTTGCACACGGCCATGAAAGCCATGGAGAATATCAAAGCGGGGAGTTTCTGGATCAACGATCCCCTGACAGACAACGAGGCCGCGCCCTTTGGTGGCATGCGGGCCAGTGGGATTGGTCGCGAACTGGGCGCAGAGGGCTTGGAATGCTTCCGTGAACCCAAACACGTGCATTTGGACTATGTCATGGAAGCCAAAGACTATTGGTTCCCCTATGCCAACCGGCCCGTCGAATTTTAAGTTAACCCTGTCCAATGTCACTCCTTTGAGGTTGTTTATGCAAAAATCTTATCTTTGGGCTTTGGCCCTCACGTTCACACTCACGGCCTGCCAAGCGCAGGTGGTGAGTGCCCCGGTCAGTCCTACTCCCACGCCCAGCCCATTGCCGACGCCGGTGATCACCCCAGAGCCCACGCCGCTGCCGAGTCCCACTCCCAGTGCTACGCCTCAACCCACCCCGACCCCAACAGTGACCTTTGAACCCCAGGCTCTGCCGTCTTTGATCCCAGTGCCGACCCCTGTGGGTACTCCCTGGCAAGGTCAGGGCCTGTTTCTAGATCGCTTCAATGGCCGAATCTTTGATGAGAAAGGCTCAGCCCTGCAGGGGGTCAAAGTGCGGGTGGAGTTTAATTTAGAGGGCTTTTCCCCCTACAGCGAGGAGACCCTGACAGATGCCACTGGCAGCTACCATTTAAATGCCCCCAGTGGCGCTTTGATCAAGATTCACGCCACTTATCCCAACAGGGCGGCGCGAACGCGGATCGAGGTCTTAAAAATCGGGGCGATTGGCCATCCCTTTGCCAATCGCTTTGACTTTGGTGTCAACGAAGAAGATTACCGCTTGGCCACAGATCAATATATCCGTAGTTCGATGGATATCAGCCGGGGAATGACCCTGGCAGATGCACCCGAGGTGATCGCCGTCTTGCCAGAGTTAAAAACAGGCACCCAATTGGCTTCCGACACAGCTCTGAAACTGACCTTCAGTGAACCCGTCGATCGCTCAAGTTTTGAAAAAACAGTGGCCGTCCGCTCTTATAAAGAACAAAAACTGCGGGTCGATCACCTTTCTGGCCAACCCAGCTTGAGTGGCTCTGGGGACGTCAATCAGCCCAATGGCAGCTTGATCTGGACCGCAGAAGCCTTTGACTTTGTCTGGAATGTGGGCGATACCTCTGTCAGCCTGAATTTTAAACCTGGGCACGGCTATCCCGCCAATAACAACAACCAAGATTTTCCAATGGTTGTCTTGAGCTTTAATGCACCCGAGCGGGGCAGCCAGGGTTTGGCAGATAAAACCGGCGCCAGCCGCGATCAGGACTGGTTTCGCCTGCTGAACTCGGCTCCCAGCCAGTCCCTGGTATTTACCATTGCCCAAGATACCACCCCCTTTGGCCTCAAAAACCTGGACTACCAAGCCGCCACCGCCACGAATCCGCCTGTTCTGCGCCTGAGTTATAACAAACCTATTTGGTATTCAGCCAAGTCCCGTGTGATTGCCGGAGGTATGGCTGACTTTTTTAACCTGCCTGGCGCTGAATTACAGGCCCCAGCAGAATACCCAGGCAATCAGGGCAATGCCACAGCGCGCAATGCTGCCAAAAATTACCGGGT
>CAZRFI010000176.1:0-10653 GCA_964598905.1 uncultured Candidatus Sericytochromatia bacterium
CCCAAATTGGCGACGACAACCTCTTCATGGCTTATGCCCATGTGGCCCACGATTGCCACCTGGGCAGCCGAATTGTGCTGGCCAATGGTGCAACCCTGGGTGGCCATGTCGAAATCGGTGACGATGTTGTGATTGGGGCCATGAGCGGTATTCATCAATTTGTCAGAATCGGACGCATGACGATGATCGGCGCTATGTCGCGGGTTTGCCAAGATGTGCCGCCTTTTTTAATGGCGGTGGGTTCGCCACCACGGGTCTATGGTCTCAACAGTGTGGGGCTGCGCCGCCATGGAGTATCTGCCGCAAGCCGCCAAGAACTGAAACTGGCCTTTCAGGAAATCTACCGAAAACAACTGGCAGTGGCCCAGGCCCTTGAGAACCTCAAGGGCTTGGCCAGCACCCCAGAAATGCTTGAGATGCTGGCCTTTGTACGCAGTTCTCAACGTGGCTTGGTGGGACTCACCCAACCCGATTACCGCAGTTTATTTTAAGCTTGAGGCTCAAGCTTCTTGGGTTTTTAAGACGCGAATCGGGCGCCATTTAAAAATATCCTGAATCTGCCGGGTGACATGAATCCCCGCATCTTCAAAGAGATGGCGGCGTTTTTCGGCTTCGTATCCCCCAATGGCCACCGGGGCGATTTTGAGCAATTCTTTTTGAATCTGATTGGTCAGATTTTGGGCATCGCGATCGGTCATGGGGGCCACCACCGAAAGCAAAATAGCAGAAGGTTTGGCCTTTTCGGCATAGCGAATCAGCTCGGCAAAGGGCAAATTGGCCCCAAAATAGACCGTGGGAATCAACTCCTGGGTCAATTCCAACAGACAGCACAACAGTCCCAACTCGTGATAATCCAGGGGGGCACAGGCCAACATCACTGACTGATTGCTTTTGGGGATACCCAGATTGTGCACATGGGAGAGAATCCGGCGACGAATAATCGCAGAGGCCAGGTGTGAACAGGAGATTGATAGTTTTCCTTGGCTGGTCAATTCACCAATCCGGGCCAAAACGGGCAAGTCAATACTGCGCAGGGATTCGGCAAAGGTATGCCCAGCCTGGGCCTGAACCAAGAGCCTTTCAAACTGAACCGGATCGCCATTTTGCACGGCCTGTAACATTTTCTCGAGTTGGGGCACCTGAAAGGCATCATCGGCTTTGACCAATTTAAAGGCCGGGGCTTTTTTTTGCTGGATTTTGACCAGAATTTCTGAACGGTCGGTTTGGACTTGCTCGGCCACGGTTTGAATGCCCACGCCTTTTTGGGTCTCGCGCAGGGCATAATTTAAAATATCCAGATCGTTTTGCGAATAAAGGCGATAGCCATTGGCAGCCCGCTTGGGGCAAATCAGATTATAACGGCGCTCCCACAGCCGAACTTGGTTGAGCGTCAGGCCAGTCAATTCGGAGGCCTGTTTGACAGAATACTTCGGGGTGTCGTTTTCTTCTGCTATCAAAGTAGACATGAATAAACTCCTTATGGTTTTGGAGGGGTAAGATCTGAACGCAGTAGAAACCTGTGTCTGTTAATTATTATGATAACCGACATAGGTTTGACGCATGTTAAACGATTAATTTCAGCCAGACATACGTCAACCCACTCAGCATAAATCACCTGAGCAGAAATTACAAGAGGCAAATTGTGGGATTCAGCTTATTTGGCGCAGGCCAATAAAACACAGGGCTCATCGGCCTGAAAGGCTTTGGTTTCAATCGCCAAAAGGGCCAAAATTTGACTTTCACTGAGTAAACCTGTCAGGTCAATAATGCGGGGCCCAGCCAAGAGATAGAGATCGGGCAAAAGACCACCGGCATCACCATAGGCGGTCATTTCTTCGAGGGCTGTGCGAATCTGTGCGGGGACTTGGCTCAAGGGCAGAGCAAAAACCTCCGCATCGCGCAATTGCAAGCGAATCGTGCCCTCGCGGTCCAAGACACGCAGCCGTTTGGTTTGACGCTTAAACAGGCCCAGTAGTCGTTTTTCGGTCCAGGTTTGGCCCAGTGCCAGCAAATGCCTGGATTGGCCAAAATCGCAGATGGCATCGGGTGAAATCTGCAGTGAGCGGGCGGCCAAGGCATGTAAATCCGCTTCACTCAGGTTGACAGCATCACTTTCCCGGCTGCGCATATCACTGGAACCCATGGCAATGGCACGTACCTTGCGGTTCTGGCTGTCAATTTCAATCGAAACTTCAACACTTTCGGGAATGGCCCCCATCGCCACAACCGAATCAAAAGCCTGCTGACGCAAGGCCAAAATTTCGTCATTGCTGGGGTTGAGCAAATTGCGTTCGAGTGAATCGCGGATCATGCCCAAGGCCGCACCGATCGCAGAGATCACCTCGGCATGTTCGGCAATAAAATGGGGCAAATTCATCGCTTGAGCGGTGAAAGGCACGAGCGCAGAGGCCCCCCCGCCACCGCCGACCAATTGGGTCATATCCGGGGTGAGCTTGTATTCGCGCATCAATTGTTTGAGCACAGGTTTGATCTTGTCTGCACCGCGGTTTAAAATCGCCTGGGCCAGGGCTTCTCCGGTCAGATTCAACCGTGCAGCCAGGGTTTCAACCACAGACTTGACCCCGGCTGCATTGGCTTCGCCGTGGCCCGCCTCTTTGACCAATTGCAAATACCAAGCGGCCTCGGTAGGGGTAACCGTATAACGCCCATCTCCCCGGCGCAGCGCCAAATAATCATTGGGGTCACCCGGTTTGGGGGTGATCAACTCCATTTCCAAGCTGCTAAAGTCGGGGTTGGGATCATAAGACGGATAAGCCAAAGCGGCAATATGGGCGCTGCGGGGCCCGACATCGTGTACAGTCTGGCCCTTGATACGCGGAATCGAGCCACCGGCAATGCCCAAGGTTCTCACATCGAGGGTCTGCAGATACAGGCGTTGCCCCGCTATCTGCGCCGATTTAATCTGGGGTTTGCCATTGCGAATCACCGAGATATCGCTGGAGGTGCCTCCCACTTCGATAAAGATGCCATCAGAGACACGGGCAAACATCAAGGCTGCAGCCACACCCGCAGCTGGGCCCGAGAGCATGGTCAGAATCGGGCGTTTGCGCATCTCGGCAATGTCCATAATGCCGCCATCGGAGCGCATCACCATTAAAGGGGCATTGATGCCACTCTCGCGAATGGCCTTTTCAGTCATATTGGCGGTCTCAAGCATTTTGGGCATCATGCTGGCATTGAGTACCGCTGTGCGGGTGCGCACGCGCAAACCATAGAGCCGAGAGATGCGGCTGGCAGCGGTGGCCAAATAGCCCATGCTCTCGGCCACTTTGACAATCTGATCTTCGCGCTCGGGATTGTCCACCCCAAAGGCCTCAGAGGCGACAAAGACCTGGGCGCCCTCTGCGGCCAGATCGCGGAGCAATTCGCGAATCTTGGCTTCACTTAACTCTGTTTTGGCCGTATCGACAAAGCGAAAACGGGTGGGCAGGATTTTTCCGGGGGCCAATTCAATCCCGTTGAGGTGGGTTTCTTGACGGGCGCGCAGACCCTCTAAGCCCGATCCCAGGCCGATAATGCCAACTTGGGCCACATCCCCTTCGAGCAGGGCATTGGTGGCCTGGGTGGTCGAGTGGGCGATCAGGATGATCTCGGGAATCTGGATATCTGTGAGTTCGAGCAGGGCCTGTAACGAATCGACCACCCCCCGCGCCACACCCTCTGCAGCTTTGTGGCTGGTGGGCACACAGGCTTTGCCCACCAATTGCTGGTTGCGAATATCCATGGCCACAGCATGGGTAAAGGTGCCGCCGACATCTATGCCAATTTTAATTTTACGCATGGTTTATTACTCTTTAGCCCCGCAAATACAAACTGGCGGAGGCCATGAGGCCCAGACTGGCTGCTCCCCAGGCATAAGGCAGGGTATTCCAAAGTACTTTTTGCACGTCCACACGCATTTCGTTGGCCAGCCAGACATTTTGGGTATTGGTGGGATCGGAGATGCCCTGCACCTGGCCAACAGACATCAGCAGCCCCATGACCGCAGTAGGAGGCAGGCCAGCAGCCAGAAAGACAGTCGCCAGACCAAAACCCATGCCCCAAAGATTGAGCGGGCCCCGGTACAGCGCCAAGGGAGCGAGCAAACTGAACATCAAGACGTAGACCAAAGGGTGTTTGGGAATGATTGCCTGAACCAGCGGCTGAATCAGCTTGAGAACCGGCCAGCCGTTGGGAAAGGCCTCTTTGGGCAAATCGCCGCCGGGCCCCATAATGGCAATCAGAATCATGCCGATGCCAAACATCAGAATCACCGCAGGCATAACCATGGCCGAGCCTTCTAAACAGGACTGAATCAAAACATTTAAATGGCCTTTGCGCCAGGTGGCCAAAAAGACATAGAGCAGACCCACCACAAAAGCAGCAACAAAATTGACGTTATACAAAAGAATCAAGATCAGCGGCAGCACAGGCCCCAGAAAAGCGCTCCAATGCACCTCTCCTTTGTGATTTTGGCCCTGCGTGGCACGGTAGCCAACCAGGCCCAAAAGTGCAAGCAGACCCGCTCCGACTCCCCATTGCAAGGCCATAAACACATTTCCCAGCCCGCCCATGATCAGCAAACGCAGTTCATTGCTCAGGCCCAAGCCCCAGAGCGCTACAGCACCTGCGCCAAAGGCCAATACGCCGGCACCGTTAATGGCCAGCTTTTTGAAATTGAGATCGTGGCCATCGCGCCAGAGCTGTACGGTGATATACACCAGCGCCAGGGCAAAGACAATTGCGAAGATAATCAGGGCAAAGGGGCGAACCTGTTCGGGTTTGAGTTTCATGACTTCGGTATAGAGGGCCCAATTGCCCACATTGAGCGTGCCCCCAATCGAAATACCCAATAAAAAGATCCCCACAGTGGTGAGCGGACCCACCCCCACAGAGACCAGCACAGGCAGCACAATGGTGGCCACCATGATAATCGCGCCCAAGCCGCCCAAGGTTGAAAAGAGCAGAATAATCAGCACCAACATGGTCACGGAGATCAGCCAGGGATTGTCTCCCGATAGCTCTGCGCCTTTTTTAATAAAGTTTTCGGCCACACCCGTTTTTTGCAAAATGGCACCCAACATGCCGCCAAACAGGGCCACAACATAGGCCCCAGAGAGCTTGGCTGGCCCGCCGCCGACAACATATTCCAAGACATAGTTCAAAGGCACCCCTCCGGCCAAGGCCAGCAGCACGGCCAAAAGTGGCAAAGCCAAGAGAGCGGGCAAGAGGCGGGTGACCATGAGTAAGGTCAGGCCGGCAAAGCTGAGAAAGATCAGGATAATTTGTAAGGTTTGCATGGTGGTTTTAACTCTGCCTGATTATACCCTTTCTGGGCAAATCAGAACTATGCGCAAGATTACAATTCAGATTGTGAACACCTGAGAGTTGAGACAAAGCCCTTGGGATCCGTTACAATGAGAGAAAACGCAAGATGTGAATAAAGAACCGTTTGGGAGCGCATCAGCCGGGCATGAGCACCGAAAAACTGGAACCCTCTACCGTGGACAAATTTCTGCCCACGTCCCCGCATGCGGGCCTGGATGACTGGGATGAAGAAGCAACCATCATTGGCGATCTGGGCATGGTCGAAGAGACCGTCTCAACAGCCGGTCTGATGCTCAAAGGCATGGGATTGCAATACAATCTCGGTTTGGCGCCTGTGCTGTTGGGGCGCGACGCAGGCTGCACCCTCACCCTCAATTCAAAGATGATTTCCAGATACCATCTCGCCATTTACAAATTTGGCGGGCATTACCGCGTGCGCGATTTGCACTCGACCAATGGTGTTTTGCTCAATCAGGTGCGGGTCAGCCAATCCGTGATTCGGGCTCAGGATCTGATTCAATTGGGAGACCAAAGTTTTCAAGTTTTGCCGGCTCCCCACCCCCCTGAGCCCTATACCGGGGAATGTGTGGTGCTGTTTTTGGATTTGGCCAATTCCACAGGCCTGGCCGAGCGCTATGGCGAGGCCTTTAATTTATTTATCCAGGCTGAAATTGCCAAACTCGAAGACCGGGTCTTGATCCACAGGGGCATCCCGATCAAAAACTTGGGTGATGGTCTGATGTGTGCCTTTGGACTGGGCCCCCAACAACCCCATACCCTCTCCCCGCCAGATCAGGCTGTGGCCTTTGCCTGGGAGGCCGTGCGCGGATTTCGTCAACTGAATACCTACCCTGATCTGCGTCTGCGGGTAGGCATTCATCTGGGCGAAGTCAGTTATGCCGAGCAGGAATCGCTCGATCTCTTTGGCGATACGGTCAATTTGGCCTCTCGGCTGGAATACTGCAATAAAGAATATGGCACACAGATCATGGTCAGCCAAGCCCTACAGGCCAAAACCCAACGCTGTCAACCCTTCTTGCGCGAAGTAGATACCGTGCGGGTGGCTGGAAAAGAAGAGCCCATAACCCTCTATGCCTGGGAAGAGCACAGTTTGAGTCCGGGCGCTGAATCGCAGTTTCAGGCTTATTTACAGGCCCTGCAACTCTACCGCATGGGCAAATTTCCCCAAGCCCGCTCCTGTTTGGCCTCCCCTCAACTCAGCCAAGATATCCTGGCCCAAAATCTCTTGCACCGCCTGCATGAACTGCCCGAAATGGCCCCTGACGATTGGTCGGGCATCTGGCAATTGGAAAAAAATGTTTAAACCCTTTGGAGCTGCCCATGCCCTTTAATGAAGAATTGGTCGAATCGCTGCGCTCCGCACTGGCAGCCGCCCCCGACAATCCCCATTTGCACAAACACCTGGGAGATATTCTGATGGCAGGTGGCGATCTCGCGGGCGCTGAGCAAGAATACCGTTTGGCCCTCAAACTGGCCCCCCAGGATCTGGGCATTAAACTGGCTTTGGCCGAAGCCTTTCTCAACCAGGAAAAACACTCCGCCTCATTGGTGCTGGTCGAAGATCTGCTGGCTGAACCCAATCCTTCGGCCCAGGCCCATTTGCTCTCGGCCCATCTGATGGCCCGCAAAGGAGATATTGGCCGCGCAACCCACCACTATCTGAAGGCCAGAGAACTCCAACCCGGCCTGCAGGACCCCGATCTCGAAAGCCGCATTCCCTTTTTTGAGCCCCCGGATCCGCCGGTCAGTAAAGAGCGCGAACTGCCCGCCCCTCCGGGCGCAGATCTGGCCAATTTCTCGTTTTTTCAATTGGCCTCAGAGTCTGAATTGGAAAGGGTTCCCGCCCAGTCATTTCCAGAAGCACCTGGGTTTTTGCCCCTGGAAAAACCCGATCTGGGTTTTGCTGATGTGGGGGGCATGAGCCAGGTCAAAGAAGAAATCGAACTCAAGATCATTCACCCACTCAAACACCCCGAACTCTATGCCGCTTATGGCAAAAGCGCCGGCGGTGGCATTTTGATGTATGGCCCCCCTGGCTGCGGCAAGACCCATTTGGCCCGTGCCACCGCAGGAGAGGTCAATGCCTCGTTTTTGGCCGTGGGCATCAACGATATCTTGGACATGTGGATGGGCCAGAGTGAGCGCAATTTGCACCAAATCTTTGAACAGGCCCGTGCCAGCACCCCCTGTGTGCTGTTCTTTGACGAAGTCGATGCCCTGGGTGCCAGTCGCAGCGATATGCGCCAGAGTGCAGGCCGCCACCTGATCAACCAGTTTTTGCTCGAACTCGATGGCATTCAGGCCCGCAACGAAGGGGTCTTGATTCTGGCGGCCACCAACGCCCCCTGGCATCTCGACCCCGCTTTTCGCCGTCCGGGCCGCTTTGACCGGATTTTGTTTGTGCCGCCCCCCGATCAAGAGAGCCGCGAAGCCATCCTCAAGCTGATTCTCAGTGGCAAACCCACCGAGGGCATCGATTACGCCACATTGGCCAAAAAGAGTGAAGGCCTGTCGGGGGCCGATCTCAAGGCCCTGGTTGATCGGGCCGTCGAAATGCGGCTGCGGGAGGCGATCAAAAGTGGCAGCCCAGCCCCCCTGCGTCAAAAAGATCTGCTGCAGGCCCTCAAACAGACCCGCTCAACGGTGCAAGAATGGCTGACCAGCGCCCGCAATTATGCCCTCTACGCCAATCAGAGTGGGTTTTATGACGACGTTTTGCACTATCTCAAACTCTAATTCAAACGCTCACTCAATAACCACATGTTCACCCCCTCTTACGAACGCATTCAGCTCTTGATCCAACAGTCCCGCTATGGCCAAGCCGAGCGGGAGCTACGTGAAGTGCTCTACCAAAGCCCCGATGAACCCTTTGTGCATGCCCTGCTGGCGCTCTGCCTATCCGAACAGGACAAGCTCAAAGAAGCCCTGCCTTCAGCCCATACGGCTGTGGCCCTGGCACCCGACTCGCCCTGGTGCCGCTATATCTTGGCCACCGTGCTCTCGCGCCAAGGCAAATTGGCCGAAGCCCGTGAGGTGATTCTGGCCGCCATTGCCCAGGCCCCCGATGATCCCGATTATTTTGCCCTCTTGGGCAGCCTGTATTTGCAAGAAAACCGCTGGCAAGAGGCCTTGGACAACGCCGAAATCGGCCTGAGCCTGGACCCTGAACACGTGGTTTGCAACAATTTGCGCAGCATGGCCCTGATCAAATTGGGCCAAGGCGACGCCGCTTTGGCAGGGCTGGCCTCGGCCCTGATGCAAGAACCCGACAATGCCCTGACCCACGCCAATCGGGGCTGGACCCTGCTCGAACAGGGGCAAAACGAAGCGGCCTTGGCCGCCTTTCAAGAGGCCCTGAGCCTCGACCCCAACCTGGACTGGGCCCGCGAAGGGCTGGTCGAGGCCCTCAAGGCCCGCTACCTGATCTACCGCCTGATGCTCAAGTATTTTTTTATGATGGGTCGCCTGCGACGGGGCCACCAATGGCTGGTCATGATCGGTCTGCTGCTGGGCGTGCGCCTGTTGCGCTTGGTTTTCCCAGCCCAGACCCAACTCTGGGTCAGCGGGGCTGTTTTTGGCGTGTATATGGGCTTTGTGCTGTTGACCTGGCTGGCTGATCCGCTGTTTAACTTGGTCTTGCGCTTTAATCGCTATGGCCGTTTGGCCCTTTCACCCCAACAAACGGTTGCCAGCAATTGGCTCGGAGGTTTGCTGGCAGTTGGTCTGTTGGCAAGTATCAGCGGGGCCATGCTCACATTATGGCCACTGCTGGGTTTGGGAGTGATGGCTTTGGCGATGACCATTCCTGTCTCTGGCAGTTTTATGGCGACAGATGACCGCAGCCGCCAGTTTTTGGGTCTTTACAGTGCGATGTTGGCCCTGACAGGTGGGCTCGGCTTGGCCTGCCTGGCCCTGAAATGGAGCAGCCTGGCGCTCATTCTGCTGATTGCCTTTGCCTTGGGCTGGGTTGGGTTTTCTTGGACCGCCAATTTATTGCCCTGGCGAAAGAGCTGATAAAAAGAGAACAGGCTATTTTGCATAATCAAACACATACTGTTTTTATGAAAAAAAGTATGTGCTATGATCTGGGTAGATTTTGCGCGCTCCAAAGAAAGTCAATCCATGAAAAAAATTGCAAGTGCTGAACGGGTGACGGTGTCTGTACCTGCTCCTCTGCGCCAACAAATAGAACAACTCAAATCTGAGCTGGCTATTTCCCAGAGTGAGTTTTTTCAACGGGCTGCCGAGCATTTTATTCAGCTTCATCAAAAGCAAAAAATGGAGCAGGCCGCCTTAAAAATGGCACCCTATTATGCTTCAGATCCCGAACTCACCGCTTTTAGCGTGCTCGATGGCGAAGCGTTTAAATGAAACAGCGTGAGATTTGGTTGGTCAACCTCGATCCGACTTTGGGAGCTGAGATCAGTAAAACCCGGCCAGCACTGATTGTGAGTGCTGATGAAATGGGCATTTTACCCTTGCGCATCATTGCTCCGATTACCGATGCCAAACCCCATTATGTGAACGTCCCCTGGATGGTTGAGCTGGCCCCCGCACGGGCCAATGGCCTAAAGAAAAAATCTGTTGTCGATCTTTTTCAGGTGCGCTCAGTTTCTTCTCAGCGGCTGATCAAAAAATGGGGCCTGATTCAAACTGAAGAATTTGAGCACGTGATGCAGGCCTTACAACAGGTCTTTGGGATACGCGTTTGATGTCCAATCGCTTCGAACACTTCGAAACGGCCCTGCACAGGCAATTTGTCTTGCCGATTCTGCGCTTGGACGACCCGCAGACCTGCCTGCATTTGGCCCGTTGTTTGGTCAAAGCTGGGTTTGAAATCCTCGAAATTACCCTGACCACCCCCGAAGCGCTGAAGCTGATCGCCAGCTTGGCCCAAGAAGGGATTTGGATTGGCGCAGGCACGGTTCTGAGCAAAATCGAGGCCGAACGGGCCCTGGCCAGTGGGGCTCAGTTTCTGGTTTCACCGGGTCTGTCTCTGGAAATTGCCCAGCTGGCCAACAAAGCCCAATTGCCGTATTTCCCCGGGGTGTATACCCCCAGCGAGGTCATGACCGCCCTCAATCATGGCCTGACCCGGCTCAAGCTCTTTCCCGCCAGCACAGGTGGCCTGGATTACCTCAAACACCTGCAGGGACCATTCCCCCAGGTGCAGTGGCTGCCCACAGGCGGCTTGCATTTTGCCGAGTTAAAGGCCTGGCAGCAAGCGGGTGTTTTGGCGGTGGGCCAAGGCACGCGTTTGGTCTCTCCCGCGGCTTTGGCCCGCCAAGATTGGGAGAGCATTGA
>CAZRFI010000177.1:0-6629 GCA_964598905.1 uncultured Candidatus Sericytochromatia bacterium
CAAGTGATCCCAAGCCCTGATCTGATCAGCTTTTGCGATCTCTCAGATCGGCGGATCATGGCGTCAACTGTGACGAATCGCCCATTTTGAATCCGACATTTGACACAGACGATCCCCCTGCTTGACGGGTACCTTGAGAAGGTATCATCCTTCACCCTTAGAAAGCGGAAACATTACAGATCATGAGTCGTGTTGAACACTTGGCCCTGCGTCGCCGGGAAGCCCTCAGCGAACCCCACCACCCCAAACCCTTTCTCAAATGGGCAGGTGGCAAACGCCAATTGATGCCCGTGTTGAAGGAACATCTTCCGCCCAGTTTTAAAGGCTATTATGAGCCCTTTGTCGGGGCCGGGGCGATGCTCTTTGACCTGCAGCCCCGCCAGGCGGTGATCAACGATCTCAACCGCGATTTGATCACCTGTTACAAGGTCATCAAAAAGCATCCCCAGGATCTGATCGCCTATCTGCAAAGCCACCGCAACGACAAAGACTATTTTTACGAACTGCGGGCGCTTGACCGCCACCCCGAATACGACCAGATGTGTGAGATTATGCGGGCCGCGCGCATGATCTATCTCAACAAAACCTGTTTTAATGGTCTCTTTCGCGTCAACCGCAAAGGCCATTTTAATGCCCCTTTTGGCAATTACCGCAACCCCAATATTGTCAACGAAGAGGGCCTGATGGCAGTGCACAGGTACATCAGCCGGGGGCGCTTGCAGGTTTTTAACACGGATTTTGAAGAGGCTGTGCAAACGGCTCGGCGTGGCGATTTTGTCTATTTTGATCCCCCTTACGATCCGCTCTCTGAAACGGCTTCTTTTACCTGCTACCAGTCCGGGGGCTTTGGCCGTCAGGAGCAATACCGCTTGATGTGTGTTGTGACAGAATTGACCCGCCGGGGCTGCCGCGTGATGCTGAGCAATTCCTCGACTGAATATATTCGCTCGCTCTACAAAGACTTCAAAATTGTGCGTGTGGCTGCCCACCGCATGATCAACTCTGTTGGCTCTGGTCGGGGCAAAATTGACGAATTTTTAATCACCAATTATGATCCCGAAACCGGCGCACTCTTGGGCCAAAAACGCACCCGCAGCAGTTACACCGCCCTGGCGATTTAACGCAGAAAACCTTGGCTCCGCTAAGTACCTGTGTCTTGCCACTTGTTTATGTTAAGCTGGAGCGGATGTTTGCCTATCGCCATGCCGTGACACGTGCGGATTGTGCCATCCACCAGCACTATGCCCGCCAAGGAGTCCGACCCATGAAAATCCTCGTCACAGGAGCCAGCGGCTTGATTGGTTCCGCCCTGATTCCCTTTCTGACGACGGGCGGGCATGAGGTTTTGCGTTTGGTGCGTCAGCGCAACGACAACCCCAGCAGCATTCATTGGAGTCCTTCCCAGGGTGAGATCGATGCCAAGGCCCTCGAAGGACTCGATGCCGTGATTCACTTGGCTGGAGAGAGTATCGCCGATGGGCGCTGGACTGAGGCCAAAAAGGGCCGGATTCTCAAGAGCCGAACCGAAGGCACCTTGCTCTTGGCCAAGACCCTGGCCAAACTCAAAAAAAAGCCGAAACTGCTGATCAGTGCCTCTGCCATTGGCTATTATGGCGATCGCGACGACGAGGACCTTTCCGAAGAAAGCCCGCCCGGAGATGATTTTTTGGCAGATGTCTGCCTGCAATGGGAAGAGTCTTGCCAACCGGCCCGCGATGCGGGCATTTGCGTGATCAATCCCCGCATTGGCTTGGTGCTCAGCGGCAAAGGGGGGGCGCTCGAAAAAATGCTGATGCCCTTTCAATTGGGGCTCGGGGGTGTTTTGGGACGTGGCCAACAATACCTGAGCTGGATTGCGATTGACGATGTGGTCGCTGCTTTTTTGCACCTGCTCGCCCACCCCGAAATGGAAGGTCCGATCAATCTCACCGCCCCTGAACCCCTGACCAATGCGGAATTTACCCGCACTTTGGGCAAGGTTTTGCTGCGGCCCACCATTTTGCCCGTGCCTGCCTTTTCTCTGCGGGCCCTGATGGGTGAAATGGCGGATGCTTTGCTCTTGTCCAGCGCCAAAGTCTTGCCCGATCGCCTGCTGGATTCGGGCTTTGAATTCAAGTACCCAGATATTGTCTCGGCCCTGCGCCATGTGCTCGGTGGCAAAGGTTAAGGTTATTGCTGGGTTAACTTTGGGAATAGATTTATTTAATTCCCGCAAGCTTTGGGGGGAATCGGCCCACAACACTTCTATCTCAAGTGTGTAGAGGTGGATTTTATGAAAGCCCGTCTGGTTAAACTCAGCTCCTTGCTGATGGGCACCCTGCTCTTGCTCCCCGGTTGTGGAGACATTCTCAAACAAAATGCGGTTTTAACGGGTGGATGCACCTCTGCTTACCGTGTCAAAATGGCTGTCATTAACCAAGTTACCAATGTCACTTGTTCGGGCACAGCTGCCACTACTCCCAATTCAACCACCTACCCCACCACGGGAACGGGCTACCCGGCTACTGCAGGTTATCCGGCTACAACCAGCCAGCCGGTTCAAGGCGGACAGGCTGTCGCAACTCCCGGCGGCTATGCCTATCAACAGACTGCTCCCACCCAGGCCAATCCCTATGCTGGAGCTGTCTTTCCCAGTGGCAGTTATGGCACAGGTTATGGCAGTAGCAATCCCTATGGTTCTTATCCCGCAAATCCAACAGCCAATGCCGGTTATGGCACAACCACCCAAGCGGGTTATGCCACAGGCTATGGTGCAACCACTCCTCAGACTGGCTACGGCACTGGCTACGGCACGGGGGCTGCTTATGGCACCACTACCCAAGCGGGTTATGGCACCGGCACCTATGGCTCTGCTTACGGAACATCCACCCAAGCGGGTTATGGCACTACTCCCCAGGCAAATTACGGAACCTATGCTGCTCCCCGCACAGCGACCCAGACTGCCGCTCAGGGCACGGGTTATATTCAGTACAACGTAAACCAGGCCCAGCAAAACCAGGCCAAACGTTAAAACAGTTTTTTTGATTCTCTACGCTATTGGGCGGGCATTATGACCCGCCTTTTTCTTTGCCTAAATTGAGCTATTGCATCTAACCATTTTTGATCCTCGGATTCGATGGCGTTCAAGATAAGCAGCTGGGATTTGACAATATGCAAAATCGTCCGATTATGGGCAGTCAAGCTTGGAAACAGTATCAGGTGGTGCTTGACGTCCCTGCTGAAACGGATTCTATTTCCCTTGGTTTTTTGTTTTCTGGTAAAGGCAAAGCATTTGTGCGCAATATTCAATTTCAACCAGTCAAAACAGATATCCCTGTGACCAATATACTCAAAACCTCTTTGCTCATTTTGTGAGCAGGCCCAAAACTGGGCCCGCTCTTTATTTTTCATTTTTACAAAAATCGCAGCCCTCACTCAGCAGAATCACCCACAAGCGCTGGCTCTAACAATACAATCGACTTCCCCGTGAGCGGTGTCCATCTCACTCAGCCCCCACTCAGCAGAATCACCTGCAAGCGCAGCGCGTCAGGTGGATTCTGCGAATCATGGTTATCCCTTAGTTATATATCGGTAAAAATCAGGCCAAGTCTGACAAGTTCCCCTGCATGGCTGGCTACAATCAAAACAGGTGAAAACTCTATTTTGAGCGTAGGAGAGAGCCCATGAAATCCAAGTCCCTGACCCATCTGCTTGTGATCGCTGTTCTCAGCAGCGGCTTGGCAGCTTGTGGAACCAACCCCAATGGCGCCTATACAGCCAGTCAACAGAGCAACTTTTCAAGTTTGCAAGGCCAACAGGCCGTTCCCAATGAATATTTAATCAAACGCAGTGGCGTGGCCTACCTCGAAACCCCCGAAGTCTTTGCTCAAAAAAATGGACTGCTCTTTGTTGAAGAAATTCAGGACTTGGGCGTTGAGCTCTTTCAGGCCAACGATCCTGCTGCCATAGACAAACTCCAAGGTCAGGTGGAGTTTGCCGAGCCCAATTATCTTCGTTCGATCACCTTGCCCCAGCAATCCGGCGTTCAGGCCCAGTCGGTCTACCACCGCCAGAGCACTTCAGAATCCATCCCCACCCCGATCAACAATTATATTGGTCTGATTGATACCGGCGTGGATATCTCTCATCCCGATTTGCAAGGCAAACTCCTCGCTGGCCACAATACCCTCGGTGGCGCTGATGTCAACGATGAAAACGGCCATGGAACCTATCTGGCAGGGGTAGCTGTTGCTGCCAATACCCAAGAGCAGATCAGCGGCGTGACTCCCGGCGGCAAGATTCTGCCGATCAAAGCGCTCGACGCCAACGGCATTGGCACCGATTTCAGCATTGCCAAAGGGATTATGAAAGCCGTGGAATACGGCGCAAAAGTGATTGTTTTAAGCGCCAGCGCCCCCCAACAGGGCAAAGCGTTAACCGCCGCCATTGACTATGCCAACCGCATGAGTGTGCCGATTGTTGCTCCCGCCGGAAACGGTCTGGCTGCAGCTTCTTTTCCTGGCAATTACCGCGGTGTACTCGCCATCAACTCGATCGACAGCACAGGCCAACGTCCTGCCGCTTTTGCCTCCCAAAGTGCCAATGTAACCATCAGTGCTGTGGCTCAGGGCATTCGTTCAACCTTGCCCTTGCGCAGTTTCAGCCTCAGCCGCATGGGCCTGACCGCCGGTTATGGCCAGCTCGAAATGCCAGGCATTGCCGCCATGCAAGCCGCTGCTGCTTTGGCTTTGATTCGCACCCGCCAGCCCCAACTCAATCTGCCGCAAATGAAACAAGCTCTGGTGCAATCTGCCGATAATATGGGCCAGAACCCCACCTTGGGCAGTGGCCGTCTGAATATCGCCCGCGTCAGTCGGGGCAATACCGTTACCAGCCAGAGTTATGGCCGTGCTCCCGCGCAAACGGCTTATCCCCAGCAGCCCGCTTATGGCTATGCCACCGCCCCAGCCTACGGTAATTATGCTGCCCAGCAGCCAGTGGCCCAGTATGGCGCTTATGCCCAACAGCCCCGCCGCGCCTATTAGAGGTCAAAAATGAGTATCAGTATTGCTGCCGCCGCTCCCGTTTATCGTTCAGGCTATCAGCCTTATGCTGCGTCGCAGTTTCAGGTGGCCCAGACAGCCTCTGTTTACCGTGCTGATAGTCTCACTTTAGAACCAAAACCCACGCCCGACCCCAATGATATTCCGCCCCCTGAGGCCCCTGGCAGTATCTGGAACCGGGCCGATGTGCGCGTGGGCCTGATGATGGCTGGAACCGCCACTGTGGGCGGGGGAATTGGTTATTTTGCCAGTCGGGCAGCCGGAAGCAGTTTGGCTTGGGGAACTGCCCTGGGTGCTACAATTGGTGCGGCTTTGCCGATTGCCTTGGTGATTTGGGGACTCAGCCGCTGGGGCAAATAATTCTTCAACCCGCAGAAAACGTTTAAAACCCCCACCTGACAGGTGGGGGTTTTTGCTTGGCTTGCTTGACAAGTTTTGAATAAATGTATATTATACATTTATAGAGTAAGATTAAAACAGTAAAATTCAAACAAAGGCGGTGGCTCTCATGTCTCAGATAGCCAAGTTACCCCTGATCCCGATTCAACATTCCACCTTGATTACGGATCTCTACCAAATCACCATGGCTGCCGGTTATTTTTCGCAGCAGATGCACCAGGTTTCTACCTTTGAGCTCTATGTGCGCCGTTTGCCCAAAGGCCGCAACTTTCTGGTGGCTGCGGGCCTTGAACAGGCCCTGAGCTACCTCGAAAACCTCAGGTTTTTGCCCGAAGAAATTGAATTTCTGCGAACATTGCCAGAATTTGCCACGGTCAACCCTGATTTTTGGGGCTATCTCAAAGAATTCAAATTTGAAGGCGAGGTCTGGGCTCTGCCCGAGGGCACGGTCTTTTTTCCCTACGAGCCGATTCTGCGGATTACCGCTCCCGTGATTCAGGCCCAATTGGTTGAAACCTGGTTGCTCTCACTGATCAATTACCAGACCTCCGTGGCCAGCAAAGCAGCCCGCATTTGGCTGGCCTGCCACAGTGGCGAAAAACCTGTGGAATTTGTCGACTTTGGGGCCCGCCGGGCCCACGGGCCCGAAGCCAGTGTGCTCGCCACCCGTGCAGCGTATATTGGCGGCGCAGCCGCCACTGCCAATGTCTATGCCGGGATGCACCTGGGCTTGCCCGTCAAAGGCACAGCAGCCCATTCCTGGACCATGGCCTTTGAAAGCGAAAAAGAGGCCTTTGCCGCTTACCATCAGACATTTCCCAAACACACCACCCTGCTGATCGACACCTACGATACCCTGCAAGGGGCCCGCAATGCGGCTGCGCTTGGGCCAGAAATTCAGGGCGTGCGCCTCGACAGTGGCGATTTTCTCAGTCTCAGCCGAGACGTTCGCCAGATTCTCGACCAAGCAGGTTTGCCGCTTGCCAAAATTGTGGTCAGCGGCGATATGAACGAATACAAAATTCAGGAATTGCTCTCGGCCCAGGCCCCGATCGATGTTTTTGGGGTGGGCACGGAATTGACCACCTGCATCGATGCGCCTTCGCTGGGGGGCGTGTACAAACTGGTTGAGCAGGTTGATTCCCAGGGGCAAACCCATTACCGGGTCAAACTCAGCAGCAGCAAGCT
>CAZRFI010000177.1:6729-10623 GCA_964598905.1 uncultured Candidatus Sericytochromatia bacterium
GTCGAAAGTTACCCCGTCGAACAGAGCCCGGCTCTAAAAAGCCTGTTTAAAAGCTTACAAGCGGCTCACCAAATTGAGAAATAAGAGGAAAGAACCATGCAAAAAAGTCACTTTGTCTTTGTCGATATCGATACCCAATGGGATTTTATGCATCCCAAAGGCGGGCTCTATGTGCCTGCAGCTGAGAGCCTGGAACCCAATTTGGCGCTTTTGATCGGCTTTGCCCGTGAGCAGCATATTCCCGTTGTGGCGTCTGCTGATGCCCATGCCGCTGATGACCCTGAATTTAAGATTTTTCCGTCCCACTGTGTCAGTGGCACAGCGGGTCAGAAGCGGGTGATGGCCACCCACTTGGCAGAGGCCCAGATTATTCCCAACACCCCCGTGGATTTGGATATTTCCCAATCCTCGGCCCTGGTGCTCGAAAAGACGGTCTTTGACGTCTTTGGCAATCCCAATACCGAGCAGGTCTTTCAAACGCTAGCGCCCGAAATGTGTTATGTTTTTGGGGTCGCAACCGACTATTGTGTGCGGGCTGCTGCCCTGGGCCTGCGCCAGCGGGGTTATGCTGTCAGCGTGATCCGCGATGCCATCAAAGCGGTCACCCCCGAAGGGGAGGCCCGGAGCTTGGCTGAAATGGCCGATGCGGGTGTGCGTTTTGTCGATACCGCCGAAGTTCTCAAGGAGGCATGTTTATGAAAGTTGCACTGGCTCAGATCAATACCACGGTGGGGGCGCTGCAGGCCAATACCGCCAAAATGCTCGATTTGATAACCCAAGCCCGCGAGGCCGGAGCAGAATTGCTGATGTTTCCCGAATTGGCGATTACCGGCTACCCACCCATGGATTTGCTTGACCGCGAGAGCTTTGTCGAGGCCAATCTGGCCTGTCTCGACGAATTGCGCAAAGCCAGCCACGGTTTGACTGTGGTGGTCGGTTTTGTGGACCGCAATCTCACCAGCAAAGGCAAACGCCTGTTTAATGCCGCTGCGGTTTTGCAAAACGGCAAAATGACCTCGGTGCACCACAAAACCCTGCTGCCAACCTACGATGTCTTTGATGAAGATCGCTATTTTGAACCTGCGGATTTGGTTACACCCGTCAATTTACTTGGCCACCACGCAGGAATCTCGATCTGCGAAGATATCTGGAACGATTCCGACTTTTGGAGCCGCCGCTTATACCTCAGCGATCCGATTGAAAGCCTCTCGCGCCAGGGCATGGATTTGCTCTTGAATATCTCTGCCTCGCCCTTTCATACAGGCAAGCCCCAATTGCGTTTGGCGATGGTGCAGGCTGCCTGTCGCAAATACCGTTTACCTGCAATTTATGTCAACCAAGTCGGGGGCAACGATGGCCTGGTCTTTGATGGGCACAGTTTTATTGTCGATGCCCAGGGCCATTTGCTCTGGATCGGCCAGGGCTTTGAAGAGGAATTTGCCATCCTCGAACTCGACGATCTCAAACCCCTGACTGGATTTCAGTGGGCATCCGACATGGCCATGATCGAAAAAGCATTGGTACTGGGTACCCGCGATTATTTGCACAAAACCGGCTTTAAATCTGCGGTCTTGGGGCTCAGTGGTGGGATCGACTCCGCGATTACGGCTGCGATTGCAGCCCAGGCCCTGGGGCCCGAAAATGTCTTGGGGGTGGCCATGCCCTCGCAATACTCTTCTGAAGGCAGTGTGACCGATGCCGAAGCCCTGGCTAAAAATCTGGGGGTACACTACCGCGAAATCCCGATTCGGCCCATGTTTGATAGCTTTCGTGAGGCCTTGGCCCCGGCCTTTGAAGGCCAAGCCGAAGACGTGACCGAAGAAAATTTACAGGCGCGGATCAGGGGCAATTTGCTGATGGCGCTCTCGAATAAATTTGGTCATTTGTTATTGACCACCGGCAATAAATCCGAGATGGCTGTGGGCTATTGCACGCTCTACGGCGATATGTGCGGCGGTTTGGCCGTGATCGCCGATTTGCCCAAGACCTGGGTCTATGACTTGGCCCGGTACATGAACCGCAATGGCGAGGTGATACCCGAAAACACGATTACCAAACCGCCTTCTGCGGAATTGCGTCCCGATCAGACCGACCAGGATTCTCTACCGCCTTACGAGGTGCTTGATGGCATTTTGCGCGCGTATATCGAAGAGAGCAAGAGCAATGCCGAAATTGCCGAGTTGGGCTACGACCGCGAAGTCGTGGACTGGGTGATTCGCAAGATCAATTTCAACGAGTACAAGCGCCGCCAGGCCCCGCCAGGACTCAAAGTGACCCGCAAGGCTTTTGGCCAGGGACGCCGCTACCCGATTGCCAGGGGTTACGACGGCTAAGTCAAATCCGAAGGCAAATCCTGGTATCCTGAAGGCAATAGCTTGCCATGTTAGATCCTTTTATTCCAAACGTATTTGCTTATCGTGATTTTTATCAGAGCCATCCTTTGGCTTTCATGATGGGGCTTTTTTCGTTTGTCTTGGCCCTGGGATGTGTCTTTTTATTTGCTTTGTCCCTCTTTTTTCACCGCATGCAGCGCCAGCAAGCGCAGGCCCGATTGGCCTTGGCGACCCGTCTCACGCCTTTGATTGTGGCCTGTTTGTTTCAGCATCAGGCCCCTGAACGCGTCTGGGAATCTGTGCCGCGAGGGCAGGAAAAGGCCTTTGTGGAAATGCTTTACAGCTACCAACAAAGGCTCAAGGGCAGTGTGAATAAAAGATTACAGGCTTTGGCTGAACCCTATTTGACCCTCTTGGCGCGGCAATTGGGTCATTCCCAGCCAGAAATGCGGGCCCAGGCTTTAAAGATCTTGGCCACCTTTCAAGAACAAAGCTATTTGTCGGCCTTGGCTCGGGCCCTATTAGACCCTTCTCCTTTGGTTGTCACAGTCGCCTTTCAGGCCTTGACCCAATCGCATATTGTGGGGTATCACCGTGAAATATTGGCTGCTTTGCCACGGGTTGAAAACCTCTCTTTGAATTATTTGGCCTCACTCTTGGCCCGCAAGGGGACCGTGCTCAGTCCAGGCCTGCGTTTGCTCTTTGCAGATCCTGCTGCCGCAGTTCATTTAAGGGGGGTTGCGGCCAAAACCCTGCTTTTGCTTAACGATTTGGCTGCTGTTGATGTGGCGCTGGCGATCATTCAAAGTGAAGAGGCGGCAGATATTTGTGTACCCGCTTTAAAACTGCTCGAAAAACTCAGTCCCCGCGATCTCTCAAGCCAGATTTTGCCGCTTTGGCATTCTCCAGATTTTGCTGTGCGTGCATATGCCCTTAGAGCCTTGGCCCGTTTGGGGCGGCAAACCCACCTGCCTCTGTTATTAACAGGTTTAAACGATCCTTCACCCTGGGTGGCTCGCCAAGCCGCGCAGGCCCTGAGCGAATTGCGGCAAAAATCGCTCTGGCCAGCAGAACTCGAAGCCGATGCCGCTTTGGCAGTTCAAATCAATGCCTTACTGGGGCAAGCTTAAGATGTTGGACTTTTTGCTTTGGGGAATAAATGGAGCAGTTCTGGCCTATTTTTTGCTCTTAAACACCACCTATTTTGTCACCAGTCTCTTGGCCTGGAAGGGTCTCAACCATTACCGCCAGCGGCTCAAATTGATTCAGACCCAAGAACTCTTGGGGGTGATGGAAAATCCCAGTATCAGCATTATTGCTCCCGCTTATAACGAAGCGGCCTCCTGTGTTGATTCGGTACATGCCCTGCTCAATCTCGAATACCCCGACTACGAGATCTTAATTGTCAACGACGGCTCTCAGGACGACACGCTGGAGCGTTTGCAAGCGGCCTTTGAATTAAGACCTGTGGCCGTAGTCCCCATGGCTAAATTGCCCACACAGCCAGTCAAACAGGTGTATAAAAGCAATATTTATGCCAATTTATGGGTGATCGACAAAG
>CAZRFI010000178.1:0-2830 GCA_964598905.1 uncultured Candidatus Sericytochromatia bacterium
CTGGCATCGATCAAAATATCTATCTGGTCGTTTTGAATCCCTGCTGCGATTTGGCGCGGCGTCTGCCCCTGTAGATCGCACCAGTGAACACTACTGGCCTGTAAATGCGCTGTTGCAGCATCGCTGCGGGTTTGACCCGCATAAGCATAAACTTCAAATTGGGCCCGATCATGCCCTGCAAACAGGTGTGTGATCAGCGGGTAAATCGAATGGCTGCCAAAATCCGGGGCGAGATAACCCAGCCGCAGGCGGGACTTGCCGCTGCGGGTGACGTGTAAGCGACCCAGCGGGGGCAAGGGCGCGTCAGAGGGACGGTATCTGTTTGCCCAGACCGCTTTTTCGGTTGCTAAGTGTGGATCCCCCAAGCTGGTCAAACAGAGCAGATATTGCGAATGCAAACGCGCGCCCAGCACCCCCAAATCCTGTCCTTTTTCGCTCTTGTCTTGGGTCTCTGATTGCGTTTGCGCCAGCAGAGATTTGAGCAGTGCTGCCGCTTCAGCTGTTTGGCCCAGATTTTTGAGCACTTCAGCTTGGCGCTGGGCGATTTCGGGCTGAGCTGTGAGGGGTTGGTAGAGCGTCAGGGCTTTGCGATAATCTCCCGCTTGCTCGTACAGGCCGCCCAATAATTGTATTTTAAGCAAACTCGGGTTCTGTGAGCGGGAAAGACTTTTTTCGAGCAGATGTGTTGCTGCCGCTCTGTGTTGGGCCATCAAAAGCGCGTGGACCCACGCTTGCAGCCAGAGATCGGGCATCGCAGCGGCCTGGTCGGATTGCAGCCAAGTTGGGGGCGATATTTGGCGGCTATGCTCCCAGCGGGCCAGGTTTATCCAGGCCTGAACCGCGAGCGGGTACCTTGTCTTTAGGGCTTTTTGCTCAGCTTCTAAGGCCACCTGATACTGCCCCCGCTGCAGGGCCCAGGCCGCTGCCCCCGCCCAGAGCAACCCGCGATCCCAGTCTGGAAAATCCTGGGCCAAACAGGCATCCACAGCTGTTAAGGCCAGCGGAGAGGGCAAACAGGCCAGAATCGCCTGGCAGAGTGCTGCGCGCCTGTGGTGGTCAGGTTCCCTGGCCAGGGCCTGTAATTGGGCTCTCCAGGGCGGAATCACCTTCTCAGAATCTGCGCTCATGTTCCAGCACTCATGTTCCAGGACTCAGGACTCAGCACTCAGGGCTCAGATCGCAATCGTCTGTAGCACATTGAGCTGAAAGTCGGGCCCCACTTCGGTATACGAGATCACCGGCACCCGGGGGAAGCGCTTTTCGATCAGGCGGTGCAAATGGCGGCGAATGCGGCCATCGACCAGCAGGGCCGTGCGGTGATAGCCCTCTTGCCAGCAGTACTGCACAGCCTGTTCCAGTTGATCCAAAAAGAGCTGTTGCAACTGGGGGGCGAGTTTGAGTTCGACCCCCAGCGGGGTTTCCACCAGGGAGGATCCCAATTGGCTTTCCAAACCGGCCTCAAGCACTATTACATTGAGGGGCTGTTTTTCAGAAAAGGGATCTCCCTGCATCATGACTGATTAAAGGCTCAGGTTTTCGATAATGATCGCATCACCCTGGGCCGAGCCACTGCAAATGCCCGCAGCGCCGTAACGCAGACCTTTTGCGATCAACTCATAAGCCAAGGTGGTGATCAAACGCGCACCACTGGCCCCAATCGGATGGCCGAGGGCAATCGCGCCGCCGTTGACATTGACTTTATCGGGATCAATCCCCAAAATTTGGGTGCTCACCAGAGCCACAGAGGCGAAGGCCTCGTTGATCTCCACCCGGTCGAGTTGGGCCACTTCCAGTCCGGCTTTTTTCAGGGCGACCTGAATCGCATGGCCGGGCACGGTGGCCAGATACGGGTAGTCTTCGGCCACTTCGCCATAAGCCAAAATCCGGGCCAAGGGTTTGAGACCCAAGGCATCAGCTTTGGCGCGCGACATCACCAGCAAAGCTGATGCGCCGTCGCTAACCCCAGGGGCATTGCCCGCTGTAACGGTACCGCTGGCATCAAAAACGGGTTTGAGTTTGGCCAGTTTCTCCAAGGTGGTATCTGGGCGAATCGATTCATCTTGGGCAATGCTCAGGGGTTCGCCTTTTTTTTGGGGGATGATCACGGGGGCAATCTCTTGGGCGAAACGGCCATTGCTGGTGGCGGCGTGGGCCCGTTCGTGGCTGCGCAGCGACCACTCATCTTGGGCCTCGCGCGAAATCTGGTATTCTGCGGCCACGGTTGAGCCGTGGATGCCCATGTGCACATTGTGAAAGGCGCACCACAGGCCATCGTGAATCATTGAATCGACCAATTGGGCATCGCCCATGCGGGCACCCCAGCGGGCTTTGGGCATCAGATAAGGGGTATTGCTCATGCTCTCCATGCCCCCAGCGATCACAATTTCACTGTCGCCAGCACGAATCGCTTGGGCTGCCAGGCCCACAGCTTTCATGGCAGAGGCACAGACCTTGTTGACGGTCAGGGATTTGACCTGCACACCCAGCCCGGCTTTGGCTGCGGCTTGGCGCGAGGGAATCTGGCCGACACCGGCATTGACGACAATGCCCATAATCACTTCGTCGATATTTTCACTGTTGATTTCGGGGGTTTCACTGAGCAGGGCCTTGAGCACATGGGCACCCAGTTCTACGGCGCTGAATCCGGCCAGCCCGCCGCCAAATTTGCCAAAAGGGCTGCGTTTGGCTTTGACAATCACCACTTCTTGGGGCATGGTGTATTCCTCTCTCGAATATAGTCTTTTGCTCTCAGTGTACTCGATTATGCCGCTTTGCCGTCAGGGCATTGCTCCGACTTAACCCTGCAAGAAGCGCTGAAACAGGTCTTGTG
>CAZRFI010000178.1:2930-10567 GCA_964598905.1 uncultured Candidatus Sericytochromatia bacterium
GGGCACGCCACTGAGATTGGGTAGGGTGGTTTTGATACCAAAGGCCTGGGTGCTGCTGCTCACTTCGCTGTCTGAATAGACCTGCCGCTTTTCGCCAAGCAAAGAATAAGTAACTGCGTCGGATTGGGTATATATTCCTCTGTATTCGGGGCTGCCCAGGGCTGTGGCGCTGCCACTGCTGACATTGTTCAGCTCTAAAACGCTGAAGAGATTGCTGCTGCCAAGGCTCTGTGTACCAGAGCCGGTGCTGGGATTGAGATTAAAGATGTCCGCTATATTTGCGCCGAGTGCGCCCCCAAAATTGATGGTATTGGCGGGTGAGTTTGAGGCAAAAGGGATAAAAAGTAGCCAAAGGGCTGACTGATGCCATAAAACCAAAGTTCTCCCGTCTGTTTCTATCGCCAGATGTTCTTTCTCAATCAAACTACTTTTTTAAAGCCCAGTCAATATTTGCTGCTAAAGGGTCTCTTTCCCTTAACAAGCCAGACGGTCAAAATTTTGAGCGGAGATGGCTGTCATTTCTGCCCCTCCCGATTCTGCGGTACAATGACATATCCTTGTCTGGAGGCCGATTGCCATGCTGAAACTCTACGATCTCACGATTTCTCCCAACGCCCTGAAAGTCCGGGCCGTGCTCTATGAGTTGGAATTGCCCTTTGAGACAGCGCCTGTGAATATCATGGGCGGCGAAGGCCAGCAACTGGAATTCCTGGCCAAAAATCCCAACGGCAAGGTGCCGGTGCTCGAAGATGGCGATTTTGTGCTCTGGGAATCCAATGCGATTATCAAATACCTGGCCAGTCTCAGGCCCGACAAACATCTTTTGCCCAGCGAGCCCCGGCCTGTGGCTCGGCTCGATCAGTGGCTGTTTTGGCAAGTGGCCCATTATTACCAGCCCGTGGTCAGTTTGGCTGTCGAAAAAATCTTTAAACCGATGGCCGGTCAAGCGCCCGACCCCAGCTTGGTGCTTACTTTAACCCAGGATTTTCTGCGCTTGACAGCGATCTTGGAAAAGGGGCTGGCCGATCGGGATTATTTGCTGGGCAAGCTCTCTGTGGCAGATTTTGCCCTGGCCGCCAATCTGTTTATGCGCGGGCAATTGGGGCTGGATATTGCCGCTTTTCCTGCGGTGAAGGCCTGGCTTGGCCGGGTTGAGGCCCGTGAGAGTTGGCAAAAAGCTTCGGCCCAGGCCAGCATCAAATTATGAGCGAGGGGGCCGCACAGCCGACCCTGCGGATTGGCGATCTGCTGGTTCAAGAGGGCTATCTCAAACCCGCTCAGCTCAAAAAAGCCCTGCAGGTTCAGGCCGAGCAAGATCAATACCGGCCGCTGGGGCGGATTTGTGTGGAATTGGGACTGGTCTCAGCCAAAGAGCTACAGCGCCTCCTGCGCAAGCACCACAAACGCATGTATTTGGGTGAGTTGCTTCAGAATTTGGGCTTGCTCACCCAAGCCGAATTGGAGCATTTGTTGCAATTGCAAAAAATTGAGCAAAAGCGCCTGGGCCACCTCTTGATTGAACACCACATTATCACCGAATCCCAGCTGACCGATGCCTTGAGTTTGCAATTGGACATTCCCCGGATTTTGCCTTCGCTGGAGCTGATCGATCCGCGCCTCTTAAAGGGACTCAATGGCGAAGAATTGCTGGATCTGGTCTATTTGCCGGTGCACCGCAGCGAAGATCAACTCACGGTAATCATGGCCGATCCCCTTAATCAGGAGCTGATCAGCAGCCTCGAAGCTCGCTATAATTGCCGTTTGCAACCTGCGATTGCGCCAGCCTCAGAGATCAAAGCCACCCTGCAGGCCTTTTTTCAAACGGCGTCCGGTGAGAGCCCCGAGCTGGTGATTGACAATCAAAATCCCTTTATTCTCAATGAGAACCCCTTGGAACAAGATCCCACGGCCACGGCTGTGAATTTTATTATTTCCAGTGCTGTGCTCGACCGCGCCTCGGATATCCATATCGAGCCCCAGGAGCGTTATTTGCGTGTGCGCTTTCGCATCGATGGCCTCTTGCACCACAAAACAGATTTGCCTTTTGACGTTGCCAAAGCGATGATCCGCCATTTTAAGCAATTGGCCCGGCTCCAGACCGAAGAGTCTTATTTGCCTCAGAGCAGTCATATTCAGGCGCAGATCTCAGGCAAAGAGATCGACCTGCGGGTGGCCACTTTTCCGGGCCAATGGGGTGAAAAATTGGTGGTTTCTCTTTTAGAAAAACACAGCACCCTGCTCAATTTGGAGCGGATTGGTTTTTCACCTGTCTATCTCAAATTGACCCAGCGCATTTTGGATATTTCTGGTGGGATTGTTGTGGTGACGGGCCCGGCCCGCTCGGGCAAATCCACCACGCTCTATGCGGCCATGAATTACCTCAACGATCTCGACAAGGCTCTGGTCACGCTGGAACACCCGATTGTCTACCAATTGCCGGGGGTGGTTCAAACCTCGCTGCGTCCTGGTCAGAGTCCGGCGGGTCTGATCGATGCCTTGGTCAGTCAAGACCCGGATATTCTGATGGTGCAAGATATCCCCGATACAGCCACAGCCCAGGCCCTGACCCGTGCCGCTGTGATGGGGTATAAGGTTTTGACCTCGTTGCATACCCGCGATTTGGCCAGTGCGCTCTTTCACCTGATGCATTTGGGTGTAGAACCCTTTGTGATTGCTTCGACAGTGACCTGTGTGATCGCTCAGCGGCTCGTACGCCGTCTCTGTGAACACTGCAAAACCCCCTCTCAGCCGGATCCCTCCCAGCTCAGCTCTTTCCCGTTTAAGTCGATCGATCTGCAGCTCTTTAGTTTCTATGATCCGGTGGGTTGCAACGAATGCCAATTGCAGGGTTATTCGGGCCGTACGGCGCTGCACGAAATGCTGATCATGACCGATACCCTGCGCGATGCCCTGACCTCGGGCCAAACCCTTTCGCTGATTCGCACCCTGGCCCGGCGCGAGAATCACCTGATCTCCTTTGCCGAAGACGGTTTTTACAAAGCCTCTCAGGGTGTGACCAGTCTGCAAGAAGTGCTGCGGGTCGCCCCTCTCAATGAAAGTGACCGTTTGACCGGGCGCAGCTCGGAAGAGGTCTTTGCACTCTGTTCCAGCCGTTTGCCTGATCCGCTCTTGGAGGCCAATTCTGTTTTCTAAAGCGCTCGTGCAAGAGCCTGACAACCGCCTGCATGTTTTGATTGCCGTTGTCTTACTGGCTTTGGCCTTTCTGCATGGGGTCTTTTCGAGTGGCTTTGTCTCGATCCTCAATCTGGCCTTGGGGCCCCAGGCCCCGCTGGCTTTTTCGCTCTATTTTGTGGGGCTCTTGCTCGGTCAGTTGGGCATCTATCTCTTTGCTGGTTTAAACGCCCGGCACTGGAATTATCCCCTTTACGAAATCGGTTTTGGTGCTTCGCTGGTGTTTATGGCGCTCATGAACAACACCGAGGGCTTTATTTTCGGGCGTCTGCTTGAGGGCCTTATGGGCGGCTTGGCCACCCCCCCGCTGTTTAATTATTTGGTCACTCTCAAGGCCTTTGGCCATGTGGGCAAGCGCATTGCTCTGTTTAACTCGATTTTTGTCCTGGGTTATGTTTTGGGCCCGGTGGTGATGGATGGCTTGCGTCTGCTCATGCCCTATCCCCGTCTGCTCTTTCTCAGTGGGATTGTCTTTGGGGTGGTCTCCCTGTTTCTGATGCTGATGCCTGTGCCCGACCCGCCTCCCCCCGATCTGGATATTTCGCTGAAAAAGCTCCTGCGCAGCTATGATTGGTTTGAAAAATTCTCGACCTTGGTCTTGGCCAAAGGCCTCTATGGCTATCTGATCTCGTTTACAGCCGGGTATATCACCCAGTTTTTGCCAGGATTTCCCCTGGCCCAGGTGATGCTGGGCTTTTCGGCGATCTTTGTCTGTGGCCAGATCTTGACCGAACGTGTGCTGCGGCGCTTTCCCAAGTCTCATCTGGAGGTCTATCTGCCGCTTTTGCTCTGCGTTTTATTGGGGTCTTTTGTCGGTACCCACTGGGCTGGATTTATCTTTATCCTGGCGCTGTTTCACTCCAGTTTGGTCTTTATTGGCACCCTCAATTTTGGCCTCAAAGCCACTTCTGCCCGCGAATATGCCCTGTTTAGCTGTCTGAGTGATCCGGCCATGATCCTGGGCGCTGGTTTGGCCAGTTTTGGCCTCAATGGGGTGTGGGGGATTGTCCTGCTTTTGTTGGTGCCTGCCGTGCGGGCGCTGTTTTTGCCTCCCCAGCGCACCCGTGCCGAGGCGTTTATTCCCTGGATCGGCCCGCTGACCTTGCTCAATATTTTTCGCAAACAAAAATCCCCGCTGCTGGAACCAGCCAACGATGCCGTGCCCTGCTCGGATTTGCAGTTGAGCTATTTTGCGCCAAATGCAACAAATGCACCCAAACCAGAAATTGAGTCAAATTCTGAACCCGAAACCGAACCTCCCAGACTGAAATTGCTCTTGAGTGGCGATCTCTGCCCGCCTCCCCAGTCAGCCCAAACCCCTCTCTTTGGCTGGCATCCAGAACTGCGCAGCTTGATTGAAAACCACGACCTGGCGGCTCTCAATCTCGAAAGCCCACTCGAACTGGCCAAAAAAGCCACTGCCAGCGAACATTTACACGCGCTATCGTTGCAACAGTTTGAAGCCTTGGCGGGTGCCGATCAGCCCCTTTTTGGCCTGATCAATTTGGTTAATAACCACAGCCTCGATCAAGGTCTGAACGGCTTTGAACAGACCCGGCAGTATCTCCAAGCCAAACCGGGCTTTTACCCCCTCGATTCGCGCCTACAGATTATCGAGCGGGCCGGGGTGCGCCTGGGCTTTTTCGCGCTCAGTTTTGGTTCCAATTGTTTCTGGCGCAAGCACCCGGATCTGTCTGTGCTCAAGCCCGAAGAATTGCTGCATTCCCAGACCTTGCAAAAGCGCTTGCTTGAACAGATTCAGGCCTATCGCCAGCAAGTAGATTTGCTCGTGCTCTCCTGGCATTGGGGCTATGAATCAGAGCTGTATCCAAGCCAGACCCTGCAGGCTGCTTTTCACTGGTTGGCCGAAGCCGGGGTCGATTTACTCTGGGGGCATCACAGCCATTTGGTTCAGCCCTTTGAACTGTCTCAAGATGCGCTGTGTCTCTACAGCTGTGGCAATTTGCTCTCCAATTTGGCGGGCGAAGGGTATCATCAAGGTGTTTTGTGGAGCGTGGCCCTGCAAAAAAGTCCAGATGGCCTGCGTGTTCAAACCGTAAAACCGCACTTTTTCAGAGCCGATCAGAACCATCTCCTGAGCCCATTGGAGCAGGGACAGAGCCTGTTGGAGCAGTCTTACAGGGAGCAGATCAATGCGCCCACTCGCTGAAGGGCTGCTGCGTTTTAAATACCCGCTTTTGGCGCTTTGGCTGCTTTTGCTCGGAACGGCCCTGGGGCTTTTGCTGCTGCGAGGCCAGCCGCTGGTGCAGTCGCCGATCAGTGGCGCGCGTGGCACCGAGGCCTGGCAGGTGGAATCCATTCTCGAAAAAGACTTTGGCTTTGACCCCGATCTCTCTGCCGGGGTGGTCTTAAGTGGTCCTGCCCAGGCCCGTACAGGCCCCCAGGGTGAGGCCTTTGCCACCAAGATGCAGGCGGCTTTCCCCGAATCAATTGGGCGGATTTTTCAAGTGCCGGGCCGAGGAGAGCACAGGCAGACCCTGTTTTTTCTGCAATACCACCCCCATTTAAATTTGGTCAAGGCCCAACAAAAGGTGCCCGAAATGCGCACGTTCTTGCAGCAATGGGCGCAAAAACACCAGTCTCAGGCCTGGTTGACTGGGCATGTGGGCTTTATCTACGATATGAACAAAGCTGTCTACAAAGAGTCCTCGGCCAATGAAAAAATTGCGATTGGGCTGGCTTTTCTGATCCTGGTATTAAACTTCGGCGGGATCTTTGCGGCACTTTTGCCGATTCTGATGGGGGCCGCCACCTTGGTTTTTCTCAATGCACTCACGCCCTTGTTGGGTATGCAACTCAGCCCGATTTCCTTTGTCATGAACAGCATGGTGGGGCTGGCCCTGGCTTTGGACTACTCTCTGTTTATGGTCAGCCGCTTTCGCGAAGAAATTCGCAAAGGCCAGTCGGATACCGAGGCCCTGCAGCAGACCTTAAAACACTCAGGGGAGACCATCCTGTTTTCGGCCTTGATCATGCTGGTGAGTATTGGGGTTTTGCTGCTGCCGGATGTTTCCGCCAACCGCTTGGTGGTGCAGGGCCTGAGCCTGGTGATCTGCCTATCGCTGCTCAATTCATTGGTGTTTTTGCCGGTTCTATTGCTCACGGCCCGGCCAGTGTTGGAGTTTCCCCGCTTTTTGAGCCAAGCGGTGGCGCGGATCGACAGCTATCCCTTTTGGCGGCGTTTTTCGGGCCATGTGGTCAAATACCCCCTGCGCTATTTTTTGCTTTCGCTGGGCCTGATGGGGGCTTTGGCCCTGCCGGCACTACACATCCGGCTCTGGGAGCCCTTGCAGGCTGTGGTGCCGACCCAGAGTGAGTCGGTGCAGGGGTATGAAGCCCTGCGCAAAGACGGCTGGGGGGGCGAACTGCTGCCTATCGATGTGGTGCTGAGTGCCCCCGCAGGCAAAACCGTGTTTGACCCGGCCTTCCAGGCCGAAATGGAAACGGCTTTAAAACAATTGGAAGCCCTGCCGGGGGTTGCTTCACTGGCGGCGCTCACGCGTTGGAACCCGGCTTATTCTCCGGCTGAGTATCAGTCCTTTTTTCAATCGCTGGATGCCCTCAGTGGAATGGGGCTGCTGCCTGCTGAACACCCCGTCTTTCGGCTTTTAAACCCCGCCCGCACGCGCACCTTGGTGCAGGTCTATCCCAGCAAAGATTTGGATATTCAACAGATCTACACAGTTTTGGCAGGCATTCGCGCCCAGGCAGGCAATTATACCGGCTTAAAATTACAGGCAGGCGGGGTGGTGGCCCGCTCCCAGGACTTTAGCCACGAACTCTACCGCCATGCCCCACTGATGACTTTGGGGGTGGTCTTGGGCATTTTGCTGATTCTGGGCCTGTATATGAAAACGCCAGTCTTGCCGCTCAAAGCCGCCCTGATGAATTTTATGCCGATTCTGGGGGCCTTTGGGGTTTTGGTTTTGGTCTTTCAACAGGGCTGGTTTTCGGGACTTTTACACACACCCACCCCCGGCGCGGTCACCGCCCTGGTGCCGATTATTCTCTTTTGCATTACCTTTGGCCTGAGCATGGACTACGAGGTGCTGATCCTCAGCCGCATTTCCGAGGGCTACCATGCCCATGGTGATGTCTCTGAGGCGGTGGTCGAGGGGCTGGCTCGCTCAGGGGCGGTGATTACCGGGGCGGCGTTGATTCTGCTGGGGGTGTTTTTGCCCGGTATTTTTTCGGCCTCGCCGCTGGTGCAAGAGCTGTCGATAGGCATCTCTGCCGCTTTGATTCTCGATGCCACAGTCCTGCGCCTGTTTTTGGTGCCGAGTTTTATGCTGCTGCTTGGGAAGTACAATTGGTGGAATCCCTGGGGCAAGAGGGTGTAGGTTTTCGCCGATCAGTTTTAGGTGTTAGGATAAAAGCATGAAACGCGTTCTGAAAATGGTGTCTTTGGCGCTTGGGCTGAGCCT
>CAZRFI010000179.1:0-10567 GCA_964598905.1 uncultured Candidatus Sericytochromatia bacterium
TACTGCCCATCGACAATATCGAGAGCCTGCGCGAGCGCATGTTATTCGAGTTGGGATCGGCTCCCAATCCCAGTGATGGCAAAGTTTTTCTCGAAGAGTTGCGCAAATTATCGCCCTTCGATCAGGTCTTTGCCCGGCTCGAACAGGAGGACCCAGCACCGTCAATGATGGGCATCGCAGCCAAAGCCCTTGAAGCAGAATTGCTGCCCGGTGCCCAAGTCGGAAAATTAACCAATCAGGTCTTGGAGCTTGCCCTCGGCCAAATATCCCTCTTTGGCTCAGATTCGGGCAACAAAGTGAATCAACTTTTAGAAGGGGTCACAACCCTCTACAAAATGCAGGAGTTGGTTGCAAAATTGCGCAACCATCCCGATTTTGCCGTCAAAGGCCAGGTCATGGCCCACGATCTCAAAGGGGATCGGGTCACACTTTCGCTGCCGGGGGGAGAAACACCCCAAAGCCTGGGTCTAAAAATGGATCATGGTTATAAGATTGTGGAATACCTTGGCCCTGAGAAAAAAGCCAGTGAGATTGGTTTTCTCAAATTGCGCCAATTAAATGAAAAAGATCTCTTGGCAGAACCGATCATTGCCCAACGCAATTTTGAATTGGGCGATCAGTACTTGGAATATGCCAAGACAGATTTTCAGGTCAATTTTAGAGGGGGCATTGGCTCTCTTACCCTCGATCCGCGTTTGGGGCCCCAAGATTTCCAACCCGAAGGATCTGTCGAAATCCTCTACAGCCTGGCCCCTTTTTTGAATTGGTCGGAAACTTACCTCAATCTCAATGGCAGCGTGGGCATGCTCTCTCAGGGCCAAGGCAATAATTCAAACTCTTTGGTGGCGGTCACCCTCGAAGGCGGTTTGAGCAAGCGTTTTCACTTCCGCCAATGGGCACTCGATCTGGGTTTCAGAGTTGGCCAAATCAATGGCCAATTGAGCCAAGGGGTCAGGGATTTGAGTCAGAGCAATATGGGCGGCACCGCCTTTTGTGGCCTGGCTTATCAGGTTAATCCGGATTTTATCCTGGGTATCAATGCTGGCTGGCGCTATTATCCCAGCAGCTCGAAAGCTTGGAAAGAGGGGAACAACAGCGTCAATCTGAACTACGGCCTCGAAAGCAATGGCCCTGTCGCCAGCCTCTTTCTCAATTACCAAATCTGAACCTTCCAAGCGCGAAAGCGATTGTGTACACTGGAGATCAGCCCAAGTGTAGTCTCCGTGTGTAGTCTCCATGTGTAATCTCTTTATTCAAGGAAAGTCAGCGATGCAACGCACCCCCTCAGCCAAAAACAAACCCATGAAACTCGGAGATTTGATGGTGCGCGAAGGTCTCTTAACCCCAGATGCGCTGCAAAAAGCTTTAACCATGCAAAAGCAGACAGGCATGATCAGTGATTTGGGCCAACCCGGCCATTACAAACCGCTGGGGCTGATCTGCGTCGAGATGAAACTGATTACCAAACAGGATTTGCAACGCTTTCTCAGCCGCCACCACAAACGCATTCAAATTGGCGAATTGATGATCAATATGGGTCTGATCAATCAAGAACAGCTCAACCACGTTTTGGAACAACAGCGCTTTTCCAGCAATCGCTTTGGCACCCTGTTGGTTCAGTCAGGCATTATCTCTGAACAACAATTGACCAATGCTTTGAGCATGCAATTGGATATTCCCCGGATTTTACCCTCACCCGAATTGATCGACCCCGAATTGCTGATTGGGATCGATGAACAGTTTTTAAGGCAGCATGAATGTCTGCCTGTGCACCGCTATGGCAACCAAATGGTGGTGGTGATGTCAGATCCCCTCAACAGTGAACTCTTGCAAACCCTGCTCGACCGTTTTCAATGCAAAATCACACCAGCAATTGCCCCTGCCAGCGAAATCCTCAATACCCTGACCTACCTGTTTAAGCCCCGCCGCAAAGCCAAAAATGCCCCTGAGCCCCCCAACGAATTGGATGAAAAACTGCTCAAATTAAGCAACCATGCCAAACCCACCAAAGAACAAGCAAGTCCCATTGCCCATTTTTTGATCCGCAGTGCAGTCGAAGCCGGAGCCACAGCCTTGCATTTGGAGAGTTTGGAAAAATTTGTGCGTCTGCGATTTCGCATCGATGGAGCCTTAAAGCACCGCACCGACTTGCCTGTACGCCTGGGTCCCCCTTTGATTGACTGTATCAAAACCCCTTTTCGGATCAAGCGCGAGGACTATTGGCAGGAAAAGATTACCACCACCATTGGCCGCCAACAAGTGGAATTAAAAATCTCCTTTATTAGCGGCATGTGGGGAGAAAACCTGGTTTTGCACATCACCTATATCCCACCCCGACTGTTGGGAATTGAAGACATGGGCTTTTCACCACAGAACCAACTCAAAATCGAAAACCTGCTCAATCGCGCGGGGGGCATCTTATTGGCCGCTTGCCCACACCGCTCTGGCAAATCAACCTTGCTCTATGCCGCAATTGCATATCTAAATCAACCCAATACTTCGATTTTGACCCTCGAAGATGCCGTCGATTATGCCATTCCGGGCGTGGTTCAAAACCACTATGGTGCTGGGGGCAAAGACAGCTACAGCGCCTTAATCGAAGCCATGAACGATTATGATTCTGATGTGGTGATGGTGGCTGAACTCAAAGACCAAACAGTGAGCGAGCGTATTGACCAAGCCGCTTTAAATGGCAAAAAGGTGCTGGCAGCTCTCAGTGCCTGTGATACCACGGCGGCTCTGCATCGCCTGCAAAACTTGCAAGCTACTCACTTTCTGACCACGCCTGTGCCCCTGCTTTTGGTCTCCCAGCGGCTTGTTCGCAAGCTCTGTGAGCAGTGTAAAAGCAATTTTGTGCCCAATCCAGAAGAACTCAAGATCCTGCATATTTCAGCAACTGAGCGCAAAAACTTCCTTTTTTGGCAAGCCCAGGGCTGTGAAGACTGTAACCAAGAAGGCTATAAAGGCATGAGCGCTATCCACGAAGTGTTGGAACTCAACGAAAGCCTGCGTCAGGCTTTGCGCCGAGGTCTGACGGCCTCCGGACTGCGCGAATTGGGCCGCAATGGCCAGCGCATGATTGCCATGGCCGAAGATGGGGTGTACAAAGTGATTCAAGGCATCACTAGCCTCGAAGAAGTGATGCGCGTGACCGTCCCCCATGAGGGAGATTCTTTGGGTGCTCGGTCGCTAAAGGAAATTGTCGCAGCCTGTGAAGGCCGGAGCCTAACAGGAATTTAACCCTTAAACAGCCACGTCAAATTCGGCGTCTGATAAGCGGGTTTGGCCCCTTGTGCAGGTTTGGGTTCTAGCTCAATGGTCTCTGCTCCCCGGTGACGGGCATGGTAACAACCACTCAGGGCCACTTCGAGTTGTGGCAAACGCAGGGTGTTGAGAATTTTATGGGCATAGTCCAAGCGGCCATTGTGAAAAATAACCACCCGAGCCAGGCTGTGCGCTACGGAAAAATTATCTAAATGCTCAAACCGCTGTTGAGCTGAAATGCCCTGCTGTTTGCGGACCCGCACCAATTGACGGGCCAAAATTTGGATATTTTCATGTGGGTCAAGCAAGACGGCTTGGCCCTTTTCGATTAAGGCTGAGGGCAAATAGCTCAAAATCTGGGGTGGGAGCAAATAGGTGTGCAATTCTTTTAAACTGAGTTTGCGCAAATCTTTGTTTGCGGCCAGTCGGCCCGTGGCCTGTAGATCTTGCAAAGCCACATCAAAATGGCCCTGGGCATGTAATTGACGCAAGTCATTGTCAAAGAATCCCTGCATCACCAACTCACGCAGACTGATCTGGGCCAAGCCCAGGGTTTGGGCCAGCCCCAACTGAGTCATGACAGCTTCGGTTGGCTTTTGGTGACGAATTTCATCAAAGAGAATGGCAGCCAAAACCTCAGGATTGAGATTTTCTGTTTGAGCAGCGATTTGTATGGTCTTGGCATAACTGGAGATCGTCATCAGGGCCTGGTGATCGCGCCAACCCAAGCTATCGGTGGCCAAAGTGACAGCCTGATTGACTGGGTTTTGAGCCGCATGGATACCATAGCGCCGCTGCATTTCCTGAACTTCGCGCAGATTAAAATCGGCGGGAGATGGGGGGGCTGCAGTGAGATAAACCGAAGGACGAATATGCCCTGGCATTGGTGCCAACAAGGTTTGAGGCGGGGTTGGCAAAGGGGTAGCAGAGGCAGAAAGGGCCTGGGCACAGACCGGACCGATAAAAAACAGGCCCATAGCACCACCCAGAAAAGCCAATCGCTTGGGCATTTTTGCTTTTATGCTGAGACACCGTTTCATCTGATTCAATTCACTTTTCCAAAACCACTCAAAGATCTGTAAAAGAGACAGGCCAGATTTGAGAGAATTTATATCTTCTTACATATATCTTAACCTGTTGGATCCTTGTTTACCAGAGGAAAAAATGTAAAATATACTTGTAATAAAAGTCACAAATGGATAAAATCAACGAAATGACTGAATTTCAGCATCCAAAACCCGGTTCCACTGGCATGATTTTAGGTAAATTTTTACCCCCCCACCGTGGGCATCTCTACTTGATAGAATTTGCCCTGCAAACGGTGGACCAGCTGTATGTCGTGCTTGGCAGCCTGAAAAGTGAACCCATCGCCGGAGAATTGCGTCTCGAAATGTTAAGGGAGATTTTTCCAACATCCCTCTATCCACGCTTGCAGCTCCTTCACCTCAGCGACGAAAACCCACAATACCCCCACGAAGACCCCCATTTTTGGCAAATTTGGCAAACCAGCCTGGAGCGCATTTTACCCCACAGACCCGATCTGGTCTTTGCCTCCGACGACTATGGCTGGAAACTGGCGGAAGTGCTGGGTGCCCAATTTATGCCCGTGGACCCCGGCCGTGAGAACTTTCAAATCAGCGGCACAGGCATTCGCGAAAACCCTTACCAACACTGGGATATGTTGCCTTCCCCTGTGCGCCGCCACTTTCTCAAACGGGTGGCAATCATGGGGCCTGAGTCTACGGGGAAAAGCACCCTGGCCCAAAACCTGGCATTGCATTTTCACGGCAGATGGGTGCCCGAATACGCCCGCACCTGGATCGAGGCCAAAGGTCAGCGGCCAGTAGTTGAAGATATGCCCCAGATTGCCCGCGGTCAATGGGCCACCCAAAAGGCGATTGAAGCCCAAGCTCTCAAGCAATCAGCACAAGGCTTGATTGTTTACGACACCGAGATCTGGGTCACCACCATTTGGAATGACGTGCTCTTTCAACACCGAGACAGAGACATAGAAGCCCTGGCCGCGCGCCAGCATTTTGATCATTATCTGCTTTGCGCCCCAGATGTTCCCTGGGTCGACGATGAAGTGCGCTACTTGCCCCAAGGGGGAGAGGCCTTTTTCACCCGCTGCCAAGCCCTACTTGAAAGTCTAAATTTGCCATATACACTCATTTCTGGCAGTTGGGAAAAGCGCATGCAGACCGCCATAAAAACAGTGGAATTGTTACTTAAACCTGCAGGCGCGCCAAACTAAAAAAGTCCAATTCGGGGGCCGGGCGATTTGCCAAAACAGCCCTGGCCAAAACATCACCCAACGCACTTGCAAATTTAAAGCCATGCCCAGAACAGGGACTGACCAACCAAAGTGAATCATGCTCGGGGTGCCTGTCGATCAGAAAATGACCATCAGGGGTATTGGTATACATACAGACCGCGGTTTTGCTCAGTTTGGGACGGTATTCTGAGGAGCGGGTAGAACCCATCCCCTTAAAAAAGCGCATCAGAAAATCTGTCATCTGCTCAATTTCTGTGGGTTCAACGCTTTGGCTGAGCAGTTCAGGGTCCTGAGGCCTGCCAGGCAGGTGCTGGGCAATTTTAAAGCCCTCGCCCTGATCCGGAAAGCCATAGAGAAATTCTTCCGGACCATACTCCAATAAAAAGATCGGAAAGTGGCCAATGGCAAAGGGATTGGGATCAGGGGTTTCGAACCAATAGAGAACCTGCCGGGTAACCTGCAAGGGCAAAGCCATTTCAGGTAATAGAGAGCCTGTCCATGCCCCAGATGCAATCACCAATTTCTCACAGCGCAATTCGGCTGCTGCGGTCTGCAAGACAAAGCCCGAGCCCTCTCTTTGCCAGTTCAGCAGGGGTTGATTGGTCACAATTTCGGCACCAGCCCGGCGGGCAAAATCGAGATAAGTGCTTATACATTTTTCGGGATAGAGCAACCCTGCCCGCTGCTCATGAAGGCCGACCATATCCGCAGGCAAAGAAAATGCTGGATAGCGGGACATGATTTCATTCTGGCTCAAAATTTCGTGGGCAATGCCATAGCGCTCGGCACTTTCACGTGAGCCTTGAATTAACGTACTGTCGACCTTGCCAAGCATCAACCCCCCGGTTTTATGTAAGAGCGAAAGACCACTCACAGCTTCGAGACTTTCCCAATTGTTATAAGCCGTTTGCAAAAGTGGTACATAAGCAGGGTGCTCAAAATAGGCCTCACGAATGACGCGCGTCTGGCCATGGGATGAGCCAAAATTGTGGGGAGGAACAAAACGATCCAAACCCAGCACACGCGCACCTTGTTGAGCCAGATAATAGCTGATCGCACTGCCCATGGCACCGAGCCCGATAACGGCCACATCCCAAATCATACAAAAGACTCCCTCTTTTTTCTCAAATACAGTATCCCACAGCCCAAAAGTGAGAGCAGCACAAATTGGACCAAATTCCAAAGCGGATCAAAACGCGAAGAATGAAAGAGTGCAGGGGTGCGAATGGCGGCCAAATCATAGCTGAGGATGAAGAAGGCAAAGAGATTGGTTCCCAGGTGCCAAGCCAAAACACGCTCCAAACCTTGTTCCCAGTGCAAAAGTAAAGCTGCGAATGTGGCAAAGAGCAGATAATAGACCACAACCAGCCAGGCAGCAGGTGTGTTTAACTCGGGATTCTGCAAATGCACCAAAGCAAAACAACAGGCACTTAAACCGATTGTCAATGCCATTCCCAATTTAGAATAGGGGCCCAACAACGATTGGAATAAGCGCATAAATAAGCTCGGCAAATAGACCCGAAAAAAACTCTCTTCAGCCCAGACCTGCAAAGGGGTGAACAAACAAATGGCCAAAAGCCAGAGCGGCCAATCGGATACCAGTCCTTTAAAGACCACACTCCCCGGATAGAGTAGGGCCTCTAAGCCCGAAGAGAGCAGCAACAAGCCGAGCCAAATTCCCAATGTCTCCCAGAAGGCCCCCATGCGCCATGGCCTTCCAGCGGGAGAAAACAAAATTTGAACGGGCTGCTGGTTCAAACCCAATTGAACAGCGATATAGGCAATAGCAAAACAGACAAACCCCGCATGAATCGCCAGATACAACAAAAGGGCTGAGCCGGTTAAAAAAGTCACTTCCCAAAGCCCCATTAAATAGAGCGAAACAAACGAACCCAGCCCCACCCAAGCCAAGAGAATCAGCAGGGCCCCGCCCAAGAGACGGAAGAAAGAATGGGCAGAAACCCAAGGGCCTGTCATTAAATCGGGCGACTTAGCCGGGAGGCCACATCATCTGGCGACCTGCCAGCAGATGCAGATGGATATAGTCGACAGTCTGTTGGCCATCTCGGCCATGGTTGATCACCACACGGTAGCCATTTTCAGCCAAGCCCAAAGCACGTGCGGCGCGGGCAGCTCCCACAAAGAGATGTCCGACATCTTCGGCGTTGGTATCGGCCAAATCGTCGTAGCACCGTTTTTTTTGTTTGGGAATCACCAAGACATGTACAGGTGCTTGGGGCATGATGTCTTGAAAGGCCAAGACATGTTCATCTTCGTAGACCACTTGAGCGGGAATTTCGCCTGCCAAGACCCGGTCAAAAATCGTCACTTCACTCATAAAATATCCTTGTGCGTTTAAATCGAGCTGAACTCAATTCTGTTGGGGTTTTTCGGTCGCTTCCATCACGATATAGCCGTTCTGGTGAACCAATTGAGAGATATAACCGAGGTCGATGCCGCTCATGCCTTTGATAGCCACGCCATCACCGTAGGGTGTGCCGGTTTTGACCAATTTCTGAACCTTTTCACGCACAAGGCCCAGGGGCAAGGGGATAAAGCCAATCGCTTTGGGACTGTGGGGGGTAAACATCAATTGGCCTTCATCTGTGCGGCCAAACTTGAGGTTCATTGAAACGGGCACGGCACCAAACAACTTGCCATTGAGGTGGGCACCATCTTTTTTCAAGTTGGTGTCGATATCGGTAAAATCGTCGGTTTCACCAATTTCGTCTTTGATCAGCTCTTCAAAACGGGCGTCGGAGATGCCAATAAAACCACTTTTGACCTGAATGCTGCGCTCGGGACCAACCACATTGAGGCCGAGGGGAGTGGAAGGGGTCAGGTCATAAATATTGAGTTTGCCCTCTTTGAGAAAGAAGCCGTCGATATAAGCATGACCTGCTGTAGCTTTGACATAAGCAGGCTCTACTTGCTGTTTTTCGCGCAGGGCCCGGGCAGCGTCTTCGGGGGTGTCGCCCACCACCAATTGCAAGCGGCCCAGATGGGTGCTCACACCGTGAACATTGGCCTGAAGGCCAATTGCATCATCGAGATTGCTGACAGTGGTGCCCAGATTGACGAAGAGTGAATTGCCTTGGGAATAATAGCCTTCGTTGGGGTTGTGCAATTTGAGTAATTTGTCGAGGTTCATACCTGTGACTGACATCAGGCCATTTAAGCCAATGCCTGCCACTTTGGCTTTGCCCAGGTCATAGCGGATTTCACCGGCGGCAGTAGAAGAAACCGTGCCTTTGATATCGATCGGCAGATTCATGCCCAAAGCCCGTACTTTGCCTTCGACACGCACTTCGTTATTGGGATTGAAGGTCACGCGCAGGTCTTTGACCAGCGGTTTTTTGTTTGTGCCCTCCGTTTTGCGGTTGAGCAGGCGCTCCACTGTCAGGGTGGCATCCACATCAGAGACAGAAGCCACACCGGCTTTGACATGCAAATCAAAATCCAGCTCTTCGATATCAATCGGGGTATTGGGGGTTTTGTCGTAGAAAGAGGCTTCCATATAATCGGCTTTGAGCCCGAGGGTTTTGCCTATGATGCGCAAACCAACATTTTTACCCTGGGCCTGAATGGTATTGTCACCCGTTAAACGAGGGGTCCAGGTATCTTGTGTGGCATAAGGGGAGACGGCAGGCTTTGAAGCGGACACAGTGGGCTGTGCGCTGGTAGCGGGCTTAAATTGAATATTTGCGAGGGTCGTATTAGCGCTGACGTACACTGCCGATTTCCATTCTGGGGGTGTTACATCATTAGTTATAGGTTAGAGAGAGGTTAAACTTTCGTTAATTTGAAAAATTAAATAAAAAGTTTAAGGGCGCTGACAGCTACGTCCCCCGCCGGTATAGAGCGTTTTATAAGCGCCCAGATTTTGCCTTTGCAAGATTTCATACCAACGGGCCGTGCGCGAAGAGCCCTGAATCAGGATTTTGTCGACACTGGGCCCTGTTGCAAAGGAACTGAGAAAGTCATAGGCAAAACAAGCGCCTTTGCCTTGATCTGCCCGGTATTTTTCCAAACGGCGAACATAGCGACGCCCCACTTTTTCCACCACGAGCAAAAGCGAATGGCTTGGGCAAGCGGAAGCGCCAGAGCCGATCACACTGCTGACCGCAAACTGAATACTGGCACCATTGTCCAGCGCAAAAGGCAGAATTTTGCGAATGCGCAACTGTTTCAATTGGGCCGCTTTGACCCCGCGCTTTTGGTAGGTTTCTAGGGTCAATTGGCGGGCAATTTGGTCAAAACGCTGGGAAGGATACGCCCCAGGATATTTGCGCGGTCCTGGAAAAGCCGATGAAAAAGCCAAAAGTGGCATCAGGCTTTTGTCGCTGTGTTTAAAATTGCCTTGAAAGACCCCCGAACCTGTGCAGCGCTCTTGGCTAAATTGGTAGGGGCCGCTGGTAAAAAGGTTTTTGACTTCCCCGTTTTGAAAGAGTTCCAATTCGGAACTCAAAGGCAGAGACTGCTGAAAAAAGTCCTGAGCACTGCGAAATTCACGGGAAGGGGGACTCAATTTCTGTGTGAGGGGGTCCACCAAAACAACAGGCTCCAATCCCTCCATCGGATAACCCACATAGAGCACAGCAGGAAATTCTGCCCCCTTTGCCGAAGCAAAAAAAGAGCTGCAAAGGGCCAAGCATCCAGCTAAACATCCAGCCAGTAAACGTGCAGACACGCCTCAGGCCTCCTGAGGCAGGGCGGCATCCTTGGCTGTCTGTAGGCGCTGGCTGAGCCAATCACAGATCATGCCAGTGACTTCTTTGGCTTGACGATCGCCTAACATGGAGTGACCTGAACCCTGAAGGATATGAAATTCTTTGTCTTGGCTGGCCAAGGCATCGTAGACGGCTTTGCTAAAGACGGTGGGTATCAAGCTGTCTTTTTCAGCAGCAATCACCAGGGCGGGGGTGCTGACATGTTGGGCGTAGAGCACATTGTCCTGTTTTTCCATCAAATAAGTGTAATTGTGCACCGAGATACTGGTCATGAGGAGCTTTTGGGTTTTGGCACGGG
>CAZRFI010000180.1:0-7635 GCA_964598905.1 uncultured Candidatus Sericytochromatia bacterium
TCGCGGGCCACTTCTTGGCTGGCGACAAAATAGGCGTTGACCTCTTCGACAATCCAAAAAGCATGCAGGGCAAAGTCGGTCACGACTGTGTACAGGGGCAGGGAAGATTTGCGCTTTTTCTTCCAGCGCGAGATCAGTTCCATGGGTAAGAAGTGGGTGCAGATCACCGCATCAGGCGAAAAGTCGTCAAGCAGATCGCGAAAATCGCTGGCCTGCAGGTTTTCCATGCTCTGGCGAAATTTATCATCGATTTTTTCGTCTTTGTCGTAGCGGTCGTAAATATAGCCCCAGAGGCGGGGCGAGTGTTTGACCAGTGCCAAATAAGAGGTGCTATAGACTTTTTTATAGACGCTGTTAATATAATCCAGGGTGTCGACCAATTTGACATTGGCGGTGGGATAGAGATTTTGAAAGGCTTTGGCAATGGCTTCTGCGGCCCGCTGGTGCCCGGCTCCTGCTGTCACGTGGGCGATCAAGATTCGGGGTGACTTCTGACCCGCATTAAAATTAATGCTTTTGACCACATCGCCAGGCAAAATTTCTGTGCGGCCTTCGCGCTGGGCGTATTCTTCAGCTTTGCGAACCAGGGGCTCCAATTTGAGCTCCATATCTTTTCCCAACACATCGTAAGCTTCACTTGAAAAGTGAAAGCCTTTTCCGATCAAATCTTTGCTCAGACGCTTGACGCCGTCGTATTTTCCCAACATGCCTGTTATCTCCCAGAGAAGTTGTTCCCTATTTTAGCACAGGGCCATCTTTGGCCATTCGAATCTGGCTGGACAGGCACTTGCAAACGAACAAGAAAAAACCCCGCCGAAGCGGGGATGCGTTATACGGAAGAGGGAAAAAAGAAATTTTTAATACCAGCGAATCTGGGGGGGGACGGTTTTGGAGCGGTCAATGGCGGTTGAAACGCTGCTGAAATTGGGCATCCAATAGCCGTATTGCACAGCATTGGCGGCCATGGCGGCATAGAAAGCACCTTTGTCGAGGCCAAAACCACCTGTGTAGCGGGACAACGTGGCAACGTCACCGGCACCACTTGTTTGCATCAGGCGAGCCATGGTCAGGTCTACGCCGGGAACACGCATCAGGTCAGCCTGACCGGCCCAAGCACCGATTTGATAATTGACATAATCACGATCTTGTTTGTTCAGGAACAGGCCACCGGCCAGGTAAGACATCATTGTGCGTTTGAAAGGGGTGTCTGCGGCTTTGAGGAATTTGTCTGAATCGGTAATGCCGACCCAGCTCAGACGGTTGGCGATTTTATAATCCAGGGGGCTGGGGGGACGCATACGATCATCGAAGAACTGATAGAGGGGCACCTTTTGGGCGGGAGCGGTGGTGGTGGTTGTGGTATAGCTGTCGGTAGCCATGGTGGGAGAGCCATACATGGCAGTGGTCACCTGGGTGGCTGCTTTTTCGATCGGAGCCAATGCCTGCTGAATCTTCAGGGCGGTTGGGTTGGTGATCTGCATTTAACTGTCCTCCGTAAATTAATAACGCTTTGATAGTTATTTATCGGGAAGGTTGCCGCTAACTTTCTTAGGGTTAGGTTAAGCTAAAATGAAATAACAGTAAACTTTATTTGTTTTCGGCAGGGATTCTGAGCAAGTCCAAATAATTCTGAGTGGCAGCGGGAATATCAGGTTGATTATAGATCGCAGAACCGATCACCACGACATTGGCGCCGGCATCCAGAACCTGGGGCAAGGTGCTTTGATTGATCCCCCCATCGACCTGAATAAACAGATCCCGCATGTGTCGCTCTTTGGCCATTTGGCGCAATTGTTTGATTTTGTTGAGAGCCCGGGGGATAAAGTGCTGCCCCCCAAAGCCAGGGTTGACCGACATGATCAGCACCAGTTTCAGGCGGTGCAAGATATCTTCCAAGACGCTAACCGGGGTGGACGGGTTGAGTGCGACCCCCGGAAGAGCACCCGCCTCTTCGATTTGGCTGATCACGCGATCCAGGTGAATACAGGCTTCGGCATGTACCGTAATCCGCTCACAGCCTGCTTTGGCAAAGTCTGCGATGTATTTTTCGGGTTCACTGATCATCAGGTGGGCATCAAAAGGCATCTGGGTCAAAGAGCGCAGCGATTGAATGACCGGCGGCCCGAGGGTTAAGTTCGGTACAAAATGACCGTCCATAATGTCCAAATGAACCCAATCTGCACCACCCTTTTCGATCTGCTCTAGGGCCAGACCCAGATTTGAAAAATTGGCGGATAAAATCGAAGGGGCCAAGAGCCCGCGGCGTTCAGAGGACGGAATCTGTATCAGGTTTGATACGCCCACAGGCTTGACTTCCTGTTTGAAAAAAGCTGCCGCGGTCGGCGATAAGCCGGGTATGCGGGTATTTTGCTGTTCCAAAAAGGCATGTTTTTGCAAGGCTTGGCGTGCGCTCTCTTGCTCGGCTTTTTTCTTGCTGCGGCCTTGGCCTGTGCCCAAAATTTCGCCATTTAAAGCAACTTGAATTTGAAAGACCCGATCGTGATCTGGCCCGACTTCTGCCAAAACTGTGTATTCAGGCAGGGTTTTGAATTCGCCCTGGGCATATTCCTGCAAGAGGGCTTTGTAATTGATCACCTCTTCGGCTTCTCCCAGCACGGCCAATTCCAGTTCTGGTCGCAAGACTTGCAGGATCATATCTGCCGTCAAGCGAAATCCGAGAGAGAGAAAAACCGCACCGCACAGAGCTTCGAAGACATTGGCCAAAATCGACTCGCGAATGCCATTTCCGCTGGCTTTTTCGGTGCTTCCCACCACAATATGTTCTTGCAAGGCCAAACTTATTGCCGTTTTAGACAGGGCCGTATCACTGACCACATAGCTGCGCACCTGGCTCATTTGGCCTTCGGAGGCTTCTGGGAAATAGCGAAACAGCCATTCGCTGATACTGGCTTTGATCAGGGCGTCGCCCAAATACTCCAGGCGCTCGTTGTGCCCTTGATCTTCGCTGCCCCGATCAGCCTGAACCGATTTGTGGGTCAGGGCCTGGCGAACCAGGGCCAAATCCAATTTATGCGTGGGAATCCCGAGTTTCTGCTGTAAGCGTGGCAATTGCAGGTTTTCTGCTTCAGGTGATTTCTTCATGTATGGCTTTCCAAAGGGTTTCTGCGTTGAGTTGGTTTTCGGGTGGATACCTATAAAATACACCTAAAAACTCCCGGTTGCCACCTTTTCCAAAGACCGGTGAGCTCATAATCTGGTGCAGAAAAAAGCCCTGTTCTGCGGCCCCTGACTGAATTTTCTCTAAAACCTCAAAATGCACCTTCTCATCATGCACAATCCCTTTGCGGTTTTGCGAGGGGGCAGCTTCAAATTGGGGTTTGATCAGGCTCAGCAAGCGCCCTTCTGGGCTTAAGAGCGTTTGCAGCGCAGGCAAAATCTTGAGCAAAGAAATAAACGAAACATCCATTACCGCGAGTTGGGCCCGCTCGTTGCCTTCTCCATAGAGATCCTGAGGCGTGAGATGGCGGGCATTACATTTTTCGCGGCAAACCACACGCGGGTCTTGGCGCAGTTTCCAATCGAGTTGGCCGTGGCCGGCATCGACAGCATAGACTTTTAGCGCGCCCTGTTGCAGCAGACAGTCCGTAAAGCCGCCTGTCGAGGCACCGATATCCAGACAGATTTGATCAGCTGCAGAGACGCCAAAACGCGCAAGTGCACCTGCCAATTTGAGCCCGCCCCGACTGACATAGGGGCAGTCGTTCTGTTGAACCTGGATATTGTCCAGATTGGCCAGAGCGAGACCGGCTTTATCTAAAATCTGACTGCCACTGCGCACAAGACCTGCCATAATGGCAGCGCGGGCCTTCTCCCTTGTTGGGAAAAGGCCCGCGTTTACCAGCAGCAGGTCCAAGCGCTGCTTACGGGGTTCAGGCATCGTCGTGGAGATATTCATCCAGACGCTTGCGCTGACCATAATAATGCAGTTTGCGCAGGGCTTTGGCTTCGATCTGGCGGATGCGTTCGCGGGTCACGCCCATCTTCGCTCCGATTTCGGCCAAAGAGCAAGGACGATCATCGTTGATACCATAGCGCATGGTCAAAATTTCGCGTTCTCTGGGAGAGAGGGTATCCAGCAATTCCTGGATATCTTCCGAGAGCATTTTGTCGATCACCGTTTTGGTGGGATGGACACTGTACTCATCTTCAATCAGATCGACCAAGCTGCGATCATCATCGGGGCCAATCGGCGTGGCCAGGGACACCGTGCGTTTGACCACCCGTTTGAGCTGTCGGATTTTGCTCAAAGGCAGGCCCGCGGCGGTTGCCAATTCCTCGTCAGAAGGATAATGGCCCAGTTCAAACGTCAACTGGCGCCGAATTTTTTTCAAGCGTTGAATCGCTTCGGTGGCATGGACAGGCAGACGGATATTCCGTCCCTTATCCGCAATCGCGCGGGTAATCGCCTGTCGAATCCACCAGGTGGCATAGGTACTGAACCGATAGCCCTTTTTATAATCGTATTTTTCCACGGCCCGGATCAAACCGGTATTGCCTTCCTGGATCAAGTCCAGCAAGGGCAAACCCAAGTCACAATAGCGTTTGGCAATACTCACTACCAGACGCAGGTTGGCAATAATCAAGTGATTTTTGGCTTGGATATCATTTTTTTCAATGCGCTTCGCCAGATCAATTTCTTCTTTGGCGGTCAGCAAGGGGGTTTTACCAATGGAGTTCAGATAAACCTGGATAGAACTGATGTCATCTTCACGATTCAGGTCTTTGGTAGAGAGATCGATATCGAGAGACTCAACCTTGTCACCGTCTTCTGCTTTGAGATCGTCGTTAAAAACATCGTCGTCGTCTTCGGGGGTTGTTGCTACTGCTGCGGTTTCTTCGGTTAATTCGTCATCCATGAGTTCGTCTTCCACCGTTAAGCTATTTGATTTGCTTCTCATTCCTGAATGTCAACGTACTCCTCATATTTAAAAATAAAAGACACAAAGTACAGCCCATATATTATAAGATTTGGATGCCAGAAGTTTATGAAAACGTTAATGTAAGCTGCAAAAAGAAGCTGCGAGCGACTCCAAATCCAAATGAATGCTGCAACCATTGATCTTATCACAAACATAAAAAATAAGTCAAAGTGACCCGTCAAGTTTTTTGTGCTAAAATTTTTTGCTTAAACCAGATCCGCTATAATTTAGGACATGGATCATTTTGTTTATCGTCTTGCCAAAGGCATTTTTTTCACTGCCTTGGTTTTGCTTTTTTTCGCTGTCTCTCCGGCCCAGGCCTTGCCGCCACTGCCCTCTCCCAATCCAGACTCCCGCCTGACCGACCTTTCCGAAAAGCTGTCAGAGGTCTATTTAGAGAGCATGGCCAGCCGCTTGGAGCGTTACCCATTTGAAGTCAGGGCCGTTTTTTTGCCCCAAACCCAGGGTGTCAATCTGGCTTTTTATGCCGAAAAACTCTTTCGTCACTGGCAAATGCCAGAAAAATCGATGTTATTGGCGGTGGCGCTGGACCGGCGCAAAATTGGTGTGCACATCGGAAAAACCCTCAAGGCAGAGTTGAAGCAGGCCGCCTCAAGTGAGATCAGTTTGCCCGCAAAATCAACCCCTGCTCAGAAATCGCCCTCGGCTTCTCGTTCGCCGGAGCAAGAGCAGGATCATCTTGAATTATTGCCTGGGGTGGTGGAGGATATTTCCAAATCGTTTAATCCCAAACGCCCCTCTTCCCCTCGGCCTTCACAGGCTCCGATTGCGTCGTCTCCTGCTGTTGAGCAGATGGTTGACAGCAATACCGAAACAGGAAACCCCTTGGAGTCTCCGCGTTCAACACGCTCACAAAATCTCTTGCCGATTTTTTTGCTCTTGGGATTTTTGCTGCTTTCGGGTCTGTCGGCCTGGGTGCTCCGGTTTTGGCAGCGTCAAAAAGCCCAAAAAGATCTGATCGCCAAATATTCTTTGGAGGGGCAGGCCAGCTTTAATCAGATTGAAACTCTCTATGCCCGTCTTGATAGTCTACTGCCGCAGTTTCATGGCTATCAAGGTGACACCCATGATACATTGAAGCTCTTTTTAAAAGAGTTGAGTCACTTGCAAAATCGCTATGATCAGATATTTGATTCATTTGAAGAGCAGGTGCAAATGCTGGTTCATCCACAGGAACAATCCGAGGCCTTGGATTTTTTCCAATCCCTCGAAAGTGATTTGGAAAAGGGGCAGGCGTTGTTTCTGCAGGCCCAAACAGTCTTAAAAAATTTAACCGAACTCAAGCAAAAAAACACCTCCCAATTGGCGACTTTACAGACCCAAAAAAATCATTTTAGCCAAGAGTTATATGAGCTGCGCAAATTGCATCCCCAGCTTAAATTGGTTCGGCTTTCACCTGTTTTTCAAAGGCATCATGAGCAATTAAAGCAAATGGACTTGAGCAATTCCCGCGATCCCATGCGCGTTGAAAAAGAGTTGCAAGACTGGCAAAAAGAATTGCGCAAATTAGAGCGGGATCTGCAGTCTTTGCCCCATCTTTGGTTGCAGTTTAATGGCGATTTGCGCAAACGGATTGAAGGTTTGCAAAAACGCTGCGAGAGCAAAACCTTGCTTTCGGCCCAACAAAACAAGTCGATGCAGGAAGTCTTGCATCTCCACAAGAATATGTTGCAGGCGATTGAACAGGGTGACTTGGAGCGTATCAACCAATTAAATGAGGTTTTTACACTTAAGCTACAGGGCCTTGAAGCTCAGATTTAGTGCCAACCCATTTGCCATTTATTGGCATTTTTGAGGGCTTTCCAGTGGATTTTGAAAAAGCGGTGGGATTGAACGGCTTCTATTTCTAATTCTTCGGATTGCGCTTCGACCCAATCATGCACCACAAAGTGTTTTTCCTGATTCTGTGGCTGCAAATCGGTCCATTTTGACCCAGGCAACTTCAAACGGCTGAAGCGGTTGGGTGGTCGCAGGGGATGAGGAGGGTTAATTCTGATTCTGGGACGCTGTCTCATATCTCTTTGATAACACAGATTCTCAGCTTGATTCAAGTCATGAGGAAACAAGCCACCAATCTTAGTTTTGCTGGCTTGTTTGACTGAGTTAGTAAGATTAAACGTCGCTTGACTGGGCGTCGATATGGCGCTGACCGTTGGAAAGTGTCGCGACCATCTCATCAAGCGAGTCGGCATATTCTAAGACGGAATCCACGACAAAACAGAAGGTGTCAAAGGACAGTTCATCTGCAGGCATGCGGTATTTGAGAATAACCTGATTATCTACCAGGGCAAATTTGCCAAAGACATCTGCGACGTTCCAATTGAGCAGCGTTTTATAAAGAGCCAATTCACTTTCAGGGCTGAGCTGAATATTGTGAGCAATAGCCCCATGAAAATCAAGAAAGACATGATTGTCAAACTCAGAAAGGTAAAGCACCACTGCAGCACTGCCGCGTGTCAGGAGATATTCACCTTCGTTTTCGGTGTAGTCTGCGCCCAGACGCTGAAAATAGAGCTCAATACGGTGTCTCAGGGCATCTAATAAAATACTCATCTTTCGTCCACCTTTCCTGTTGATTTCCACATGTCCAACTGCTACTCTGCATTAACATGGCTGTGTGCCTGTGTGCAATTGTGAGTGAGCCTTGTGTACATGCGTATTGTGTAAATTCTGT
>CAZRFI010000180.1:7735-10496 GCA_964598905.1 uncultured Candidatus Sericytochromatia bacterium
TACATTTTCTGTGTACATTTTGTTGTATACAATTGGTGTGTGTACATGTGTACATTGGTATACTGTGTTCATTCGTTTACAAGCAATTCGACATGCGGCTTTACGGCCCCATTTCAAACAAAAGCATTTTACCACAAAAAGACGCGCAAAAAAAACACCGTGATTTTTTCCAAAGATACATTTCAATTCATTGTTGTGACTGGGGCCTCGGGAGCAGGTAAAACCATGGTTTTACGCCATTTGGAAGACCTGGGGTATTTTTGTGCCGACAATATGGTCCCAGCTCTCTTGGGGGCCTTTGTGGATTTGATTTCCACCCAGTTCAACCGCATTGCTGTTGTCATGGATTTGCGGGGGAGGGCTTTTTTTGATGAGCTTTCAGGTTGCTTGCACACCCTCAAAGAACATGGTTTTGTCTACCGTATTCTATTTTTAGAGGCCAGTGACGAAGTCTTGGTGCGGCGTTTCAGTGAGACGCGGCGACGCCACCCCTTGCAGCACGAAGACATGAGCCTGCTCGAAAGCATTCAGCAGGAAAAAGAGCGCCTGCGGGATATCCGCGAACAGGCTGATATTGTTCTGAATACCTCCCAGATGCAGGCCGCAGAACTCAGACAGGCCATCTCTGAGCATTTAACGGGTCAAGCCGAATCCCAGCAGGGCCTGGTGATTACCGTGACCTCGTTTGGCTATCGCTATGGCATTCCCATGGATGCCGATCTGACTTTTGATGTCCGTTTTTTACCCAATCCTTATTATAATCCTGATTTGCGCTCGTTTACAGGCCTTGAAAGGCCTGTGCGCGAATACGTGCTGGGCAAAGAAGTCACCCAGGAATTTATTCGGCGCTTCTTTGATTTTATGGCCTATCTGATTCCCCATTACCGCCAAGAGGGCAAAAGCAATTTGACCGTCGCGATCGGCTGTACGGGAGGGCGACATCGTTCGGTGGCGATTACCCGTGAACTCAGCCGGGTTTTGCGTGAGCAAAATTATTATGTCTTGGAAAAACACCGGGATATCAGCAAAGATCAGGCGCGTTATCAAGCCGGACGCAAGCAGCGGGCTGAAGATATGTCTTTGGTTGCCTTGGGTGGGGGAACGGGTTTGTCGACCCTTTTGCGCGGATTTAAAAAAGTCTTCCATGATATTACCGCGATTGTCACGGTTTCTGATGATGGGGGCAGCAGTGGCCGTCTGCGCCGTGAAATGGGCATTATTGCGCCGGGGGATTTGCGCAATTGCCTGACGGCCCTGGCCGATGAAGAAGGTCTTTTGACCGCCTTGTTTAATTACCGTTTTCAGCACGAAAGCAGTGATTTAGAGGGCCACAGCTTTGGCAATCTCTTTTTAACGGCTATGGCTGAAGTTGTGGGTGATTTTCAGCGTGCGATCCAAGAGTCAAGCAAGGTCTTGGCGATTGGCGGGCGGGTCTTACCCATCTCCTTGGACAATCTCACCTTACAGGCCCGTATGCAAGATGGAACCGTTGTGGTGGGGGAGTCCGCGATCACCTGTTATGGTGGGCAGATTGCGCAGATTCAGCTTTTGGGTGAAAATACCCGGCCTCTGCCAGAGGCCTTGGAGGCCATTCGACGCGCAGATGCCGTGATCTTGGGGCCAGGCAGCTTGTATACCAGCGTTATTCCCCATTTGCTTTTCCCAGAAGTGGTTGATGCGATTGTCAACCATGCGGGGCCTCGGATTTTTATCTGCAACATTATGAGCCAATTGGGTGAAACTTCGGGTTATCACGTGCATGATTATATCGAGACCCTGTATTTACATGCGGGGCAGCGCGACTGGCTGGACTATGTTTTGGTCAATACCCAAGCGCCAGACCCCGAGCTGATTGTGCGCTATGCAGAGGAACAATCTCAGCCGGTCTTGTTTGAGCCCGCGGGAATGCACGCTTTGGCCCTTCAAATTGTCAAAGGAGACTACCTCAGCCAAGAAAGTTATATTCGTCATGCCCCAGAAAAGCTGGCTCAGGCGATTCGCTTGCTTTTGCAGGAATGGTTTTTCCCTGCTGGTTAAAGCGTTTACTTGGATGGGTTGACACCCAAGACCCTTAATACTTCGCTCAACTCCAAGGGAATGCCTTCATAAGATATAAACGACACTTTGCCTTTCATGAGCATATTCTTCCGCTGCTCTAGATCATGGGCGCTAAAAAACTCTTTTACTTCGAGCAGATTATACCCACCCGCTTTGCGCAACATAATATGGGCAATCCCCAAGTTGTCTAAAGCCTCAAAGGAAATTTCTTCTGGCAGGAGAGGGAGAAATGCAGGGGTGGGTTTATCCAAAAAGGGCCGCATATTTTCGCGCGCCAATAAAACCGGCTCTTCCGGTGAATCGGTTTCTGGCGGCGAGGGCTTTATTGCCACTGGCATTGGGACTTCGGGCGCCGCGACAGATTCAATTGTTTCAGCAATTTTGTCTTGAAGTTCGGCTACTACATCTTCTATTTCTTCTTCTATTTCTACCAGGGTCGCCATTTGCCCCGCAGCGGAAAAGGCTGTCTGCATTTTGGACTGTTGAACGAGCAGTTCTTCCCAAAAAAGGGGAATTTCTTGTTTTCTTAATTGCATGCACTCCAAAAAAATGCTTGAGAAACCCATATTTTGGAAGAGCAGCAGGCTTTCCAGCAAAGGGGTCTTATGGGCAGGAATTCCCACATTGACCAGAATATCCGAAATTAAATAACGCACGCGCATTAAGGGTTCCAGGGCTGTTTGTATTTCTGCTTGGGTTTCTG
>CAZRFI010000181.1:0-1297 GCA_964598905.1 uncultured Candidatus Sericytochromatia bacterium
TCTTTGGCGTGACCGTGATGGTGATCCTGGTGCTTGCGCGTTTTTCGTTTAATCCAATTGAGCTCTATGCTGCGGTGGCCAATCAATATGGTCAAGCGGCCCTTGAGCCCGGAGGCCTGGTCAGCAATCCACTTGATGCCATTTCACTGGGATTGGCTTTGATGTTTGGTCTGCTTGGCCTGCCGCATATTTTAATGCGCTTTTATACCGTTCCCGATGCCCGTGCCGCCCGGCTTTCAGTGCTCTACGCCTCAGGTTTTATTGGTTATTTTTATCTGATCATCCCGATTGTGGGCTTTGGGGCCGCTGCTTTGATTGGCCGCAGTGTGATTGCAGGCATCGACAAAGGGGGCAATATGGCAGCGCCACTGCTGGCCGAATTTTTGGGCGGCACGCCTTTCCTGGGTTTTATTGCCGCTGTGGCTTTTGCCACGATCCTGGCAGTGGTTGCGGGATTGACCCTGGCAGGAGCCTCGGCCTTCTCCCATGATATCTATGTGCATATTATTAAACGGGGACAGGCCAGCGAACATGAACAAATGCGTGTGGGACGCATCGCCACCTTGATCTTTGGCTCTCTGGCGGTCTTGCTGGGCATGGTATTTAAGGGGCAAAACGTGGCCTTTATGGTCGGTTTGGCCTTTGCAATTGCAGCCAGCGCCAATTTTCCTGCCTTGCTGCTCTCGATTCTCTGGAAGCGCTTCACCACCCTGGGGGCTGTGGGCTCGATCTTAACCGGGGCCTTTTTATCCGTGGCCCTGATTGTGCTCAGCCCCACGATCTGGGAAGACATTCTGAAAAACCCCGCAGGCTCCGCTTTTTTCCCGCTCAAGAATCCCGCCTTGGTCTCAATGAGTGCCTCTTTTTTTGTGGGTATTTTGCTCTCGCTCTGGAAGCGAGAGCCCCAGGCCGAGGAGAAATACGAAAGTGAAAAATTACGCGTCTATTTGGGTATTGGGGCAGAATAATGTGGGATTTACCCAAATTATTGAATCAACGTTATGAAATAGGTGAGACTCTTTTAGCGAGAAGTGAAAGCCCCGTTTTTTAAGGTTTTGATACCCGCAAAAAACTGCCAGTATTGATCAAGGCCTATGCCCCTGCCGTTTTAAAAGACTGGAAGCGTTTTCAACTGGTGGAACACGAGGCCCAGACTTTGGCCCAATTGGATCATATCCAAATTCCCTATTTTGTCGATTTTTTCACCCTGGGCTCGGGGACGGATCTCTCCCTCTTTCTGGTGACCGAATTTATCCAGGGGCAAAGTCTGGCAGAAAAACTCAGTGCAGGCTGGCAG
>CAZRFI010000181.1:1397-6078 GCA_964598905.1 uncultured Candidatus Sericytochromatia bacterium
CTTTTTAATTGACTTTGGGGCAGTCCAAAACCGGCTTCTGAGCCAAGGGGGTGGCGGTTCCACCATTATTGGCACCTTTGGCTATATGGCACCCGAGCAGTTTGCCGGGGAAGCCTCTGCCCAAACAGATCTCTATGGTTTAGGGGCGACCCTTTTGCGCTTGCTGTCTGGGAGGCATCCCGTTGAAATTCCCTTTGAAGGCAATGGTTTGGATTTTCGGGGTTTTGTCAATTTAGAGGATTTTTATCTCTATTGGCTAGAATATTGCCTCAAGCCCCTGCCACAGGAGCGCTTTGCATCTCCGCGTCAGGCCCTTGAGTTGCTCATTGATTATCTGCAGGCAGGAAAAACAGCAGCGCGTTGGCTTGATCTCGAAAGCAAAAGACAAGCGCAAGCAGGCACTGTGCGGGGGCAACGTCGCATAGGTGGCTGTCAAGGACCCGACTGAACTCATTGCTGTGTCCTTATTTGGCTGAAGCCTGTGCCACAGCACCCAGAGTCGCACCCAGGCCTGCTCCGATAAAGGCCCCTTTGACTCCGCCTTTGTAAAGACCCAAAGCGGCACCCGCCAAGGTGCCTCCCAGTACGACACTGCCAGGGTTGTAGAAAATCGGGTCTGAGACAGTGGCTGTTCCTGCGCCGAATAAGCTGGCAGTGGCCAAACCTCCCACCAAGGCTCCTGCAATGGCCCCTTTGGTACCAGCAACACTAGAGCCATACGTGGCAAGTTTATAAGCAGCGGTTAAACTGATCGTGGCAGCGGTAAAGCCCACACCAGCTGCAAAGAGCTGATTCTGGGTTTTAAAATCGAGGCGATCTTGGGCCAGCGGAACGGTGACTTTGCTGGAGAAAGGTGTGGTTGTCTTTGCTTGAACAGGTGCATTTGCTGTGTTGTGCAATCCTGTGGGCTGAATCAGCGAGGAAATGGCTTGAATTGACATGTGGTGGTTCCCTTGGGTGTCTTTCTGGTTTGGATATAATCTTATTATTTCAAAGGGGACAATGGCCGTCCAACAAAGAGTTTGAACACTTTTTTGTTCAAAAGCGTTGTAGCCGAGCGCCGCGCCTTCCGGTATGCTAAACATGCAGGAGATCGACAGGAAATCTGGCATGGCGTTAAAATTAGAAAGTCTCTATTATTTTATGATTCTGGCTGAGTCTGAATCGTTTACAGCCGCGGCAGAAAAATTGTTTATGACCCAACAGGCTTTGAGCAAACACATTGCAGGTTTGGAGCAGGTTCTGGGCCAGAGTTTGATTCAGCGCAGTCTGGGCCAAGTTGGACAAAAATTGACCCCCGCTGGGGAAATTCTGCGTGCGGAGAGCTTTCCGCTTTTGACCCGCCTCTCAGCCCTGGACAAAACCCTCGAAACACCCGTAACGCAGGCCGAAATCTGGACGCTGCGGATCGGGGCAACCTTGATTCTGGAAGGCCAAATTGTCGATATTCTCAATCACTGGAGCGAAAAAGATCCCGGTTTTCGGCCCGAGGTGGTTTTGCCCAATGGGGGTCCGAGCATGTTGGAGAGCCAATTATTGGCGGGGGCCCTGGATTTTGTCGTGATGTTGCAGCCCCCGCTCAGCCCAGATCTGGCTTGGCAGGCCCTCAAACCCGTGCCCTTTATTATTGCCGGGGCCCACGATCTGGATGGCCCCTGGCAAGATTTAAAATACCTGGCTTTTTTGGGGAATTATCACTCGCTTGATGAAATTCTGAATGTTTGGCCCGAGCAGCGCTGGCCCCGACAAGTGGTGGGCAAAGCAGATGCAGCCATGGCTGTGGAATTGGCCCAACACGGCTTTGTTTGCTTGCATATACCCGCACATTTTGTCGATCTCAACCTGCTCAAAGAAGTCTGCCCCCCTCCTTTTGAAGCCGCATATACCCCCTATTTGGTCTGGTCTGCACTCAAGCCCCTCAATCAAAATCTGGCAGCTGTAAAGTCAGATATTTTAAAGGCCCTTTGCCCATGATTCCCTTTGCAGAACCGGGTTTAAAAACCCAGTGGTTGGAGCATTTTATTCTGCTTTGCCAAGAACTGGAAGTGCGCAAAGCGGCAGAAAAATTGGGAGTTTCGCGCCAAACCCTGCAACGCAGTCTGGAGCAACTCGAAGCCCACACCCAAACGCCTTTGCTCAAAAAAAGTGGCAAAGGCCTGATTCCCACCCAAGCCGGACAGTTGTTTTTGATCCAAGCTCGCGAGGTAATGGCCTCCCTATTGCGCTTGGAACAGCGCTTTCAAACCCGCTCACAGATTGCATTGTCGGGCACCATTTCGTTTGCTTGGCAATCCGCAAGTGGCTTTGATTTTTTGCCCCGTTGTTTGAGCCAGTTTATGGCCGAACACCCCGATGTCTTTTTGAATATTCAATCTGAACCCCAAACCGAGACCCTGCGTGAACGTTTGGCCAAAGGCCAGATCGATTTGGCGCTGATGGATGCGGAATTGGAAGAAGAGGAATTCTTGACCTTTTCTGCACGCCGCAGCCCGTTTGTGATTGTCTCAGCCCCCCGACCTTTTTGCCAATGGAATGCCCTGGTCTACGCCCTGCCCCGGCGAATTTCTCACAATCCCCGACAAAAACGCTGGAACGAGGAAAAATACCCCCGACAAATCGTCTGTAACACCGATTCTCTCGATGTCTTACTTGACTGGTGTCTGACTGGGCGGGCTGCCACATTTTTACCCCAGATCACTGTCCAGCGCTATTTGGATCAGGGCCAATTGGCGATCGTGGCCTTGCCACCAGAAGCCATTTACAAAGATCTGTTTGTGGCTTCGACCCCTGCGGCCCAGGCCAAACCTGCGGTCAAAGCTTTGACTCAAACCCTTTTAGCGCCAATGATGGCATGAAGTTAAGGAGGATAGACTTAAAATGAGCAGACAACTAACGCTGGGTTGGCTATTGGGACTCTGTCTTGGGTTCGCTCCGGCCTGGGCAGAGTCTGACCTGTATACCCAGCCCCAAATGGATGCCCAAGGCAATTGGCTCACCAACAGCGGGCCCATTTCTGGCCAGGCACAATCCCCGCAAATGCCCGGAGCGCTCTGGCGGGTGGTTTCTCCCCAGCTCAATTGCAGGGCTCAGCCCAACCGCCATGCGACCCTGATTACAACCTTTCGCAAAGGCCGTCTTTTGCAGGCCAATGTGGGCCGGGGCGGCTCTGATGAAGTGTTTTTCAATTCATTGGACCGTGCCAAACATCCCTGGATGTGGGTGCGCAGCCCAGATGGCCATGATTTGGGCTGTTTTGTACGGGCCCACCGCAGTTTTATTCAGCCGGTAAAAAAATAAATCTAGGGCAGGACTTTGGGGCTAAATTCAAAGCGGGTATGTACGCCATAGTGGTCTGACACAAACAGGCCTTCCACGGCTTGGTCAAAGGCCAGTTTGGAACTAAGCACCTTGACTTCGGTCTCCTTGCCCGGACGGTAAAAAACATAATCCACCCGTTTGCGGTTTTCTGGATTGGTTTTATAGGGATTGGTTTTGCCGTCGCTGGTATAACCAGGGTTTGTGGGATTCACTTCGTGAAAAGAGTCTTTGAGCCCCGCTTTGATCAGCAGATCGTAAACGGGCTGTTGGTCATGGGTATTGAAGTCTCCCAAAACCAGAATGGGGTTTCCCTGATCCTTTTCCTTGATCAAATCGAGCAAAATTTGGGCATTGTGGGCCCGAATCTCGTCGCGGGGCATGTCAAAACCGGGAATGATCCAACTGGTGGCTTTGAGCAGGGCTTTCTCTGCTGCACCATCTGCTTTGTCTTTCATGGCCTGAAAATGGGTATTGTAGACATCGATTAACCCGACACCGGGAATATTCAAACGCGAAAAACTCACGCCTTTTTGCGCCAAGGCATCGGCGTGGGAGCTGTAATGAAAGGGTTTAAAATCGCTTGCGACAATTTCGTAAGCCGAAAAGGTGGAAAGACCGCTGGTCAATAGCCGCTGATCTTGCGGCGCATGAATATGATAACTTAAACCTGCCAAATTTGCCCCGATGGCCAGATTTTTACTCTCTTTGGCAAAGGTCTCCTGAAAGCCGACAATTTCGTATTCAGCGATAGATTTGCCGATGCGTAAATGCCGCTCAGCAATGTCCTTGCCTACGGGTTTGGGCAAACCAAAGGTGTTTAAACTCAAGACATCGACAATCTGTGGGGTTTGGGCTGTTTTTTCTGGAGCAGAGGCTGGGCTCACAGCGGACTGTGGCTTGACGGGGAAGGATGAATCTGTGGGCGAGAGTTGCACTGGATTCGTTTTGATCGTCGGCAAAACTGAACTCATTGTGGTGCCTGTGTTGCCAAAAGACGTTTCAGACCTTCGGCAAAGGCCTTGACCACGATGGGGTTGTAGGCAATTTCTCCGTGGCCCGCACTGCCCACATCATGAACCTCTTGGTTTTGGGCCCCTTTGACTGGGCTACCTTGGATGCCAAATTTGGGGTCCATTTTTAAACCCTCGGTATCTTGGCGCTGGTAAAAGCTCAAAAACCGGCCTGTATTGCTGGGTTTGTAGAGGCTTTCGGGTTGGGCCCGGTGCCGCACCAAGGGGGGATAGACTTTTTTCGGTTCAACCTCAATCAAAGGCAGGGCATCAATCCAGCCGCGCACGCGGTTGAAATTGTGTTCGGTGCCTTTGTAAATCAGCTCTTTGCCCGCTTCAAGGACGGCCTCATG
>CAZRFI010000181.1:6178-10325 GCA_964598905.1 uncultured Candidatus Sericytochromatia bacterium
GCCTCAAATTCTTCCGAAGGAAAGCTCAACCACTGGGCAGAGGCTGCCATGTCTGGATCATCGAGCAAGGTACTTAAGGGCCCGACAGCCAAACCCGACCAATTCATGTCTTTGCCTTCGTGTTTGGACATGGCTTCGGAGAGTTGTGTGTGGATTTCGGATCTGCCTGGTTGGCTGGTCAGGCCCTGTTGTCTGAGTAAATCGTTGGCGGCAATCATCACGGGCGCACAGCGGGGATGAAAAGCCCCCGTGCCTTCAAAGGCAATAATCACCAACTCAGCGCCATTGTATTGGGATTCTGCCTGCAGGCGTTGGTTTAAACTGTGGCGGCTTTCGCCGGGGCGGGCAGGAACATTGGCAAAATTGGCTTTGAGCGCTTGGTTGACAGCGGCTTTGACTTCTTCTGGACTGGCCACGCGCAAGGCTGGGCCTTGTGTGGCCGCGACTTGAGCAGGTTGAGAAGAAGGCAGCTTCAAGCTGGGTTGGGCCGATCCTGTTTGATTCGTTTGGGCAAATGGGGGGGTGTTTTCTGCCATTTGCGTGGCAGAATCAGCTGCTTCAGGCTGGGCTGATGGGGGAACATTGGCCGAATTGGACACCGCTTGTTTGGGCAAACGTGGCAGTGCTGTGGCCGGACGCAGGGCGCTTGAAAGACTAAAATCTTGCATGGCTGTGCAGGTCATTTCCTTCGCAATTGTCTGAATGAATGAGTGGGATTTAAAAGATTATACCCCTTTTGGGATTTTTCTTTCCTCTGTTTCCTGGCCAATACTTCAGCATTGGCTCAAGGCGAGCGAAAGACTTTAGCAAAGACCAGCCCAATCACACTTCCCAAGAGCAGAAAGGTGGCGCCGATCCCACCCAGAATCCAGCCCAGGGTAAACGGGGCTGGGTACATCTCGATTTCATAGGGGCTCTTGGGGTTGACTCGCAGGCTGATTAACTGTTTAAGCCCATAGGTTGTGGCCAGTCGGTCTTTTGCTTCGGCTTCACTCAGGCCACTTTCTGGGCAGACAGGTCTGAGATAGGTTTTGCCTGCCACGGTATAACTCAGATCCAAAGCGGGGGCAAAATAGCGTGTGCTTGAGCGCTGGGAGTAGGTCAAAATTTGGCTTCCGACAATCTCAGCATTGAGCTCTGGCCATTGGCGGGCCTGGGCCTGATTCAAGGCCCAGACTCCCACAAGGGTCAACAAAAGCAGTCCGATTCCTGCAAAGAGCCCCCCCACCCAAACAGGCAGGTATTTGCCCATGCGATCAGGCCCTTTTTTGCGGGGCTTTGGGGGAAAAGAAGGCCAAATCCACAGGGCCAGAGCAATCAAACTGAGAATCAGGCCGATCACAGCCAAGAGTAAAGGCAAGAAGAAAAACCGCAGATGGTATCCCGCATCCAGGAGGGGTTTGTCTGGCGCGCTGGGGGAATAAGGCAGTGTTTGGGAGCTGCCTACAGGGTAGCGCTTTACCAAGGCCTGCATTAATCCGTGTATCGAACTGGTATCCTCACTTTTGAGTGTGGGGGTGTAGGTTTTTCCCAGGATCTGGTAACGAACCTGAATCTCTGCTTGGTAGACAGTGGGTGTGTAGAGGCCAACCCGGCTTTGAATGACCTGGGCATTGGCCCGTGGCCAGGTGCTGAGCATCTGGTGTTTGTCCCATGCTGTCCAGATTGCGCCGATGCAAAAGCACAGACCCAGACTTGCAAAAATGATCAGGGTGATGAAGTTAGCTGGATCTGGGCGGGATTTCATGGGCTTGTCCTGGTGTGATTGTTTTTAAAGTCTTCTAAAATGCCATGCAACCAGTATTGTTCATACGGCTCCAAGCTTTGTCCAAGACGCAAACGCCTGTTTTTACCTGATTTGGGGTCTCGGTATTTGAGTTTAAGGCCACCTCCCTTGCGCTTTGCTTTGAATGCACTCAGTTCCGACCAGGGAATGTGGTAAGACGTGGCTTTGTCAGAAAAATGCACGATCAGCTTGCCCTCTGAAAGCGTCAAATGAGTTTGTCGCGAACTGAGACGCTGGTGGCGGTAATAGGTAGACATGCCAAAACCAGCTGAGATTGCCAGAAACTGAAAAATGTAATTTGACATGTTTAATGCACCGATACGTGTTTTAAATACCAGGTAAAGCGCTGTTGCTACAGCCCATAATCCCATATTTAAGTTAAATAAATACTTTCCACTCTGAGTGGACTCCCGCCGGGGCAATAAGACCGAGACCCCCTGGGGAACTTTTTGCACTTCAATGGCAGGCATGTCTGTTTCGGGAGCAGGGATGGGCCGGTTTTTGAGCAGATCCAGGTTTGGGCCCACTGCTGTCATTTCTCGGACCAGGGCAGGGGTCTCAGGCACCAGTAGCGCTTTTTCTAAACTGACCAGGGCCTGCCGCGCAGTTGGACAGCGCTCTTCGAGCACAGGATTGATCAGGGTTTTGATCCAGTCTTGGAGTGGGGCAGAGATCTGCACATAGGCTTCAAAGCGAATCCAGAGCCGCTCTTGAGGCAATTCGCCGGGGGCTTTGCCACTGAGTAAATGAATCAGGCTGGCCCCCACGCCATAGAGATCGCTGGCGGGCAAGGCCCTGCCACTCAATTGCTCCGGGGCCATATAGCCAAAGGTGCCCGCCACGGTAGAGCCGCCCTGGGGTTTGAGGTGCTGCAGCACCGAGCCAAAGTCGATCATATACAATCGCTGATCTGGCGTGAGAATCAAATTGGAAGGTTTAATATCTCTGTGAACCAAAGGCGGCTGGCGATCATGCAGCCAGATCAGGGTTGTGAGCAATTGGCGGATCAAGTCAAAAACCTGGGTTTGCTCTGGTCGCCAACCGGCCTCTAATTTGGCCTGCAGGCTTTCACCTTCAATAAACGGGTAAATCAGGTAAGAGCTCTGATCTTCGACGCCATAGGCCAAGAGCCGGGGCAAACACGGATGATCCAATTGCTGTAAAACCTGTGCTTCACGGGCAAAGAGTTCCTCGGCCTTCCAATTGGGGGCATCAGCCAGCGAAAAGGTCTTGAGCAAAAGCGGCTGACCATCGGCATCCATCCCTTTCCAGACACGGGTGCCGGGCCCTTGACCGAGGGGAATCAGCGCTTGCAAGTCTGAGGGTTTTAACATGCCCTATAGTATAACATTCAGGTCAGTCAGGATTTGGGCACAACACCCCACCGTTTGGTTTCATGTTTAACCGATTTGGTAGTGGACCGTCCATTGTACCTTGCGCAATATTTGAATGCCAGAAAACCAGTTAAACCAACCCAACTTTTTTTCTTTGTCGTCGAAATAGGTCCACTCATCGAGAAAGAAATACTTGGGACTCCAGGTTTCAAAATAGCGACTGTCGGGAATGCCAAATTGAAAAACAGCCCCCCCAGTCATGCCCAATTGGCGTTTGAGTTTCCATTGCATATACGGGTGCTTCATTTTTTCGACCCAATAGCGGTGAGTCACTTCGCAGACGATTTCTGCGGGGCCAAAAGCGCTGTATATGAGAGCAAAGAGCGCTTTGACCTCTTCTTCTTTGAGGTACATCAGAAGACCTTCTGCCAAAATTAAACAGGGGCCCTGCTTTTTGATTGAATCAACCCAGGTGGGGTCGAGGATTGAAATTCCCAAAAATGGATGGCGGGGATTTTCCGTCATAAATAGGCGCCGCAGTTCTATTACTTCGGGAAAATCCAAATCGTACCAGTAAACTTGACCGTTATCTAAGCGCTCAAAACGGGTATCCAAGCCACAGCCTAAATTGATCACCGTTCCTTGGGGATATTTGTTTAAGTAGGCCTGCACATACTGATCAAATCGTCGACTGCGTAAAGCCATCGTGACCGCCAATTTGGCAGGGTATTGATCCTTTAAGATCTTTTGATGGATGGGGTTGGAAGACCCCACTATGGCCTGTTTAATACTGTCGATCATCGCTTCAGCTTTTTTGTCTTGGATGATCGGCTCATTGCTACTACTTTCTTTGGCGCGGGCAAAGAGAGTGATCAACAAGGTGCTAGAGACGTCTAACATCGATTGAAGCGTGTGTTCCATGTGAGCGTTCATTATTTTTTCAGTTCTCACCAACTATTTTAATCAAAAAACCTTGAAGTTTAGGGCGCAAATGTAAATCCTGGGGGTTTACAAGGTTTGGGTTCAA
>CAZRFI010000182.1:0-1433 GCA_964598905.1 uncultured Candidatus Sericytochromatia bacterium
AAACACCACCCGAATTGAAGAAAGGTATTTCCCCATGATCAAAGATCGTAAATTTGCAGCCGGTTTGGCCGTTGGTATTGTCGCTGGCGCAGCCCTGAGCTTTTTGCAGCCGCTGGTGGCCGCAGACCAAGCGTCCAACAATGCTGAATTATTGAAAGAAGTTCAGGCCATTCGCAAGCACACCTACGACATGGCAAAGAACGTCCGCACCATGAATGAAAATATGACAGCACTCAAAGAGTCGGGAAAAACCACAGCGGAGGGTATCAAAACCCTGAGCACCCGTGGCGAATTTAAATAAGGAAGAACAAAGATGATGCATTTACAGGTGCCTTTGCGCGCCCAACGACTCAGACAGACCTTGGGAATCTTGGCACTTTGCCTGGGATTACAGGGCTGTGAGGCGATCGATTTGATCAATTCCGTGGGAACGGTTTTGGCACCTGCATCTTCTCCTTCTCCGGGGCAATCGGCAGCCCCCCCAGGCTTGCTGCAACAATTGTTTACCAAGCCTTCAGCAGCCCCCACGGCTGCTGCCAGCCCGATTATCTTGACCCAAGCAGCCACACCAGCCCCGCTGCCCGCGGCCAAGCTCAATGTGGTCAAGGCCCTCGATCCGGTCCCCCTTTCGGGCGATTGGAATTTGGTCCGTCAGCCCAATGTCTCTGTAACCGTCAGCAGCGAACTCAATCCCACCTACGAAAAGAACCGGCTGATCGACGGCAAATTGACCACCTCTTGGTTTGCCTCTGCCGATGATATTTCCGCCAAAGGCAAATTGCCCACAATAGAGATCAGTTTTCCCCGTGCAGTGGGCGTCTTTGGGGTCAATTTGCGCGGCGACCGCGAGCGCAGCGAAGGCCTGCAAATTCAGGAAATTTCACTGTTGGTCACCAGTGCCCAGGGCGTGTTGATCAACGAAACAGTCAGTTTTCCTGTCCAGCAAAGTGATCTCAATTTGGTCTTAAACAACCCTGTCAACGAAGCCACTTCGGTGCGCATCACCATCACCAAACATGTCGCAGGCAAGACCCCCGGTCTGGCTGAAATCGAAGTGCTGGGCCGCTCTTAAATTGCCCTTCAAGCATTAATCACAAAAAACAGGACTGTCAGATAGTGGCAGAAACTGCCAGCGATCACAAAACTGTGCCAAACGGCATGGGCAAAGCGGAATTTATGATCCAAGAGATAAAAGACCGCGCCCAGGGTGTATAAAATGCCGCCGAAAAAGATGCCACCCAGGCCCCACCAGCCGATCTGGGCATGCAGGGGCATTACAATCCCAATTGCCAGCCAGCCCATCAGGATATACGCTAAGGTCGAGAGCAGGTCAGATTTGTAAAAGAAAAAGACCTTGTACAAAATGCCCGCCACTGCCAAACTCCAGATCAAAGCCAGCATCGACCACCCCAAAGTACCGGGCAAGGTCACCA
>CAZRFI010000182.1:1533-5155 GCA_964598905.1 uncultured Candidatus Sericytochromatia bacterium
GGTAATATTGGCAATTTCTTCACGGGTTTCAGGACTCAAAGACAGGGGGGGAGAAAGTGTGGGGTGATTCAGTTGCTTCACTCTATTCTAAAAAGGGATTTCTCCATCATATTCCAAGCCTTAGGTACTGAGCAAGCGTTGCTTGACGAATTTGAAGGATAAAACCCTGTGGTCAGAATGGTTTGACGGGTATTTTAGCCGGTACTGGCCACCATTATGGTTGTGACGAATCACACAAAAATACTGACAAAATCCCGAAAAAAAGCGAAATTCCAGAAAAACCTCTGATTAAAACCCACTTGAACCATAGACACGCAGATCTGCATGTGATAAAAATCTTAATGAAAGCTTATGCACTGCATCAGCTCAATCTGTGACAGGGCTTACGGAAAGCGGATCCCAGCCTGTCAGACACTGAAACTAGAGGAGCATGTCTTGTCCCCCCCCAACATCGAACATTATTCTGTCATGTTAAGGGAGGTATTGGATTGGCTAAATCTTCAGGCCGGACAACGGGTTTTGGACTGTACCCTTGGGGGTGCAGGGCACAGCCTGGAAATGTTAAAAGCGGTGGGTCCCCAGGGGTTTCTCTGGGCCATCGAGCGGGATCCACAGACCCTGGAACGGGCGCGCACCAAGCTGGAAAGCTTGGGTTACCCTTTTCAGTTGATCCCCTCAAACTTTGCCGAGCTGGAGTTCTTAGCTGAACAGTACGGAATCTCTGAACTGGATGCTGTTTTGTTGGATCTGGGTACGTCACTCTTTCAGTTAAAAGAACCCACAAGGGGCTTCTCGTTTCTGAATGAGGGACCACTGGATATGCGCATGAATCCGCAGGAGCCCGTGCCGACCGCCGCAGACCTGGTCAACCATTTGAGCGAAGCAGAACTGACCCGTATTTTCCAGGTTTATGGTGAGGAACGCATGGCCCGTCCGATTGCCCGAGCGCTGGTCGCCACACGGGGGAAAACCCCCTTTGTCACAACCCTCGATTTGGCACAGGCGGTGGAGAAAGTGATGCCCCGGCGGGGGCAAAAACTGCATCCAGCGACGCGGGTGTTTCAGGCTTTACGCATTGCTGTTAACGGTGAATTGGACGCACTTGAGCGGGTGCTGCCTGTTGCTGTGAGGCTCTTAAAACCCGGTGGACGTTTGGCGGTGATTGCATTTCACTCACTGGAAGACCGGCCGGTCAAGCTCTTTATGCGGGAGCTTGCCACAGACTGTCTCTGTCCCCCGAGGCAGCCGATCTGTACCTGTCAGCACCGCGCCCAACTGCGCCTGCTGACGCGGGCGGTCAAGCCTTCAGAGGCCGAGGTGCTTGAAAACTCCCCCTCACGCAGTGCACGGCTGCGGGTGGCGGAAAAACTGTAGATGAATTGATTGAATGAGCAGAATTGAATTGAATACGATGGAGCGGATTTTTTCATGGCGGCAACCACAGTACTGAATACCCCTACGCACTTGCAGGCCCAAGTGGCGGCAAGCAGCAATACCAACACCCGGTCTTTTATTACCCGCAAAACAGTGGTGAGAACTGAGCAGCTCTCCCCATTTACAATTTTTTCTCTGACCTCTCTGTTTGTGCTGTCTCTTTTGGTGTATTTTCACACCGTTTTGGTCGAAAACCAGGCCAATCAGAAACAGCAGCAGATCATTTCAATCAAAGCAGACAACGACGTCTTACAAGCTGTTTTGGCTGAAAAAAAATCCCTGGCTGTGGTTGAGCAAAAAGCAATTGGCATGGGCATGATGCCCGTAGAACAGTACCATTACATCACCCTCGACAGCTCCACCTACCACGATGCCGAAAACAAACATTACCAGCCTGTGATTCAGTCACTCACCCCGCCCAGGACCCCTGTTGGCTTTTAAATATGGCAATTGCAGAACGTCCCAGTCCCCAGGCACCGCCTGCGGGGCCCTCTCCCATTCCTCCCTATAATCAGCGCATTGGTTTGCTCTACCTGGCGCTGATTCTGGGCTTTGTGGGCCTGGCTGGGCGGGTCTTTTATCTGCAGGTGATTCGCAACGATGAATTTAAAAAACGGGCGGCGGTCCAACAGAAAAAAATTATCAGCATCGCGGGCAAACGCGGGATCATTACCGACATTCATGGCCACAAATTGGCCATCGACGTGCCTGCTTATGCTGTCTATGTCGATCCTGAATACCTCAAAGACGCGCCTGCAGATGTGGCAGCCAAACTGGCTCCTTTACTGAAAGAGCCTGTCGACAAGCTGACCAAAAATATCTCAGGCAAATTTTGGCACTATATCAAGCGCAAACTCGATGAACCCACGATCAAACAGATCAAAGCTTTAAAAATCCCCGGCATTGGGGTGCTCTCAGAAAACAAACGGATTTATCCCCACAATGAAATGGCCGCTTCCTTGATTGGCTATACAGATATCGACAATATTGGCCAAGAGGGCATCGAAAAATCCTTTAATGAGTTTTTGCAAGGTGGGGCCACCAAAGCGGGTATTTTAACCGATGCCTATGGCAATGAATTGCTGCGCATCGACGGCGATCTGCCTTTCTTGACCGAAAAGGCCAAAGCCAATAAAGTCGTGCTCACAATTGACGAAAATATTCAATACCTGGCCGAACGCGAACTCAAAAAAGGCATGGAGTCCACCCAAGCGGATCGCGGTGTGGCGATTGTGATGGGTATTCCCAATGGCGATCTGCTCGCCTTAGCCACCAGCCCTTCGGTTAATTTAAACTCCATCCCCGGCAAGGGCTGGGATCCTCGCATCAAAAACTGGGCTGTGACCGACTTTTACGAACCCGGTTCGACCATGAAGATCTTTACCCTGGCCGCCTCGCTCGAAGCGGGCAAAACATCCATGGATGAGGTCATTCATGTGCCGACCTTGATTTATGTCGACAATTGGCCCGTTCACGACCACCACCAACCCCCCGGTCGGGTGCGCTCACTCAAGCCTTTGCAAATTCTCGAAGTCTCCAGTAACGTGGGCTCCAGCATGTTGGGCCGTCGCATGAAACCCCAGCAGCACCGCGATTTATTGCTCAAATTTGGCTTTGGCACCAAAACCCACTCGGGTCTCAATGGCGAAGTCGGCGGGCTCTTGCCCGAACTGCCTTGGGCAGCTTCGCGGCAGTCCACGATTTCATTTGGTCAGGGCGTTGCTGTGACCCCGCTGCAAGTCGTGACTGCCGCCTCAGCGATTGCCAATAAAGGCGTGCGTGTCGAGCCCCGCATCATTCACGAAATTATCTCCCCCGAAAACGAAGTGATCAAACAATTTCCGCCGATGAAAACCCGCACCCTCTCCGAAAAAACCGCCCAAGAGATGTTGAGCATGATGACCCAGGTGGTTGAAAGCCAAGGGGGAACAGCCCACAATGCCAAAATCCCCGGTTATCAGCTCGGGGGCAAAACAGGCACGGCAGACAAAGTGGTCAATGGCCGCTACAATGGCGACGTCATGGCCTCGTTTATTGGGGTACTGCCCGCCGACAACCCCCGCTACGTGATCTTTGTGCTCTTTGACGCGCCCAGAACTGCGCACTACGCCAGCATGACCGCCGTGCCTGTCTACCGCGAGATCTGCAAAAACCTGATCACCTATTTTGGCTTACAGCCTTCCCGCCC
>CAZRFI010000182.1:5255-10289 GCA_964598905.1 uncultured Candidatus Sericytochromatia bacterium
GGGGTCTGGGTTTGGTCTTCGATCATCTTGAGATAATTGCGGGCCGCTTCGGGCAGGTCGTTCAAGCTGCGGCAATTGTCGAGCGACTCCTGCCAGCCCGGATGGGTTTCGTAAACAGGCTCCGCGCCTTCGAGGGTGCGCACATCCGCCGGATAGCCTTTGAGCAATTCGCCCTGATAGCGATAGCCTGTGCAGACCTTGATCTCGTCTAAGCCGCTCAAAACATCCAGTTTGGTGATGCTCCAGCGATCAATGCCGTTGATCCGGCGGGCATAATTGGCCATGACCAGATCGAGCCAACCACAGCGTCGTTTGCGACCTGTCGTGGTGCCAAATTCATGTCCTTTTTGCTGCAAAAACTCACCGGTCTCGTCCAGCAATTCAGTCGGAAAAGGCCCATTGCCGACGCGGGTGGTATAGGCCTTGAGAATGCCGTTGACAGCGGTGATGGCAGTGGGTGGCAGGCCGGTGCCCGTACAGGCACCGCCACTGCTACAATTGGAGGATGTCACAAAGGGATAGGTGCCGTGGTCAATATCCAAAAAGGTGCCTTGTGCGCCTTCGAGCAGGATTTTTTTGCCCTTTTCCAAGGCTTCGTGTAAGAGCTGGGTGGTATCTGTGATCAGCGGTTGCAAAAACTGCAGAGCTTCGTGTTCTTCGGAGGAGAGGGTCTCGCTATAGGCCCACTCGCCCAGACGAATGCCTTTGCGGGTGATTTTATCGGTATAAGCGGGGCCAATCCCTTTGCCCGTGGTACCCACTTTGGTGCTGCGGGCTTCTTCTTGGGCCATATCGCGCTGGATATGCTCCGCCAGAATCAAATGGGCCCGGCTGCTCAGCCAAAGTTTGCCTTGGACTTCAATGCCACGGGCTTCCAATTGTTTGATCTCCTGGGCCAGTGCCACAGGATTGATCACCACGCCATTGCCCAAAATACTCTGTTTGCCTCGGCAAATGCCCGAAGGCACCAGATGCAGTTTAAAGGTTTCTGGGCCGACAATCACCGTATGTCCGGCATTATTGCCCCCTTGATAGCGCACAATATAATCCGCGCTCTCAGAGAGAAAATCCACGATTTTGCCTTTGCCTTCGTCACCCCATTGGGCTCCCACCACGATCTGCATTTTGATTCTGTCCTTTGTGTAAGTCTACCCTGTCAGGATACCAGAATCGGGACAGTCTGACGCGATTGAAACGGCCATGCTGAGGCCAAATCTGCCATACTAGAGCAGAAATCAAAGCAGATTAACAGACAAAACAAACATGACCCCTCTCATTTTGACACTTTTGATCCTCCTGGTCACAGTCGGCCTGTTCCTCTCCAATTGGCTGCGTCTGGATTTGGTTGCGCTGCTGATGCTTTTGGCATTGCTCTTCAGTGGTGTGATCACCCTCGAAGAAGGGCTGGCTGGATTCTCAGATCCGGTGGTGGTGATGATTACCGCTCTGTTTGTGATTGGGGGGAGCCTATTGAATACGGGCACAGCTCAGCTTTTGGGCCAATGGATCACACGTCTGACCGGCAAAAACGAAACCCGCATCATTTGGGTTTTGATGGTTTCTACCGCTTTGCTTTCGGGTTTGATGTCTTCGACGGGCACTGCCGCTATTTTTTTACCGATCGCGCTCTCCCTGGCCCATCAGGCGGGCATAGCCCCGGCAAGATTGCTGATGCCGATGGCCTTTGCGGCACTTTTGGGGGGAATGCTGACCCTGATTGGCACCCCTCCCAATCTGATCGTTGCCAATACGCTTAAACACGCGGGTTTAAATAGTTTTGGCTTCTTTGACTTTACCCTCCCAGGCTTGGCTGCCCTGGCTCTCAGTTTGGCCTATTTCAGCAGTTTGGGCCGCTGGCTTTTACCGAAGTCAGCGTCTGGCCCCCCTCAAAAAACAGAAATGTCAAATGAGGGACTGCCAAGCGTGCAAGATTTATTGCGCAATTACCATTCAGAACAGAATCTGACCTGGATGCGCTTGCCCCCTGGTTCGGTTTTTTACGGCAAAACCCTGAAAGAATTGGCATTAAATGCCCGTTATGGGGTTCAGATCCTTTCGCTGCTGGAGCCCCACAGATTGCGGGATCATCACTACCACTTTTGTCGGGCGCAAACCCAGCTTCAGCCCAATCAAGATATTTTGGTTGCGGGTGCCAAAGAAAATTTGGCTGATTTTGCCAAAGACACGGGTGCGACCATTATCCAAAAGGATTCCCGCTCACACCAATTGGGCAACCACCAACTGGGATTGGCTGAAATTCTGTTGCTTCCCCGCTCGGGCATGCAGGGCAAAACCCTGGCCGAGCTATTCTTTCGCGAGCGCTATGGCTTACATGTATTGGCCATTCAGCGACAACACACCTGTTTTCAACATAAATTGGAAGAGCTGCCCTTGCGTTTTGGCGATCTGCTGCTGGTGCAGGGATCTTGGAAACGCATACTGCGCCTGGGCTTGGAGAAACGCGACTTTACCAGCTTAAATTTGCCTGCAGAGGCTGAGACCCCCCATTACCCGCCCTTTAAAATTGGCTTGACCGTGTTTTGGTTGGTTTTGATGATCACCTTCTTACTGACAGGCCTGCTGCCGATCGTCAGCGCAATTTTGCTGACTGCGGCAGGACTGGTCTTGACCCGCTGCCTGAGTATGGAAGAGGCCTATCAAGCGATTTCCTGGGAATCTGTGATTTTGATTGCCTGTATGTTGCCGATGGCCACCGCTTTAAAAAACACGGGAGGGACGGAGGCTTTGGGCAATTGGCTTGCTCAGAACTTGGCCAGTTTGGGGCCCTATAGCATTATGGCGGTTTTATTTGTGCTGACCTCTGGTTGCAGCCTGTTTATCTCCAATACTGCCACCACAGTCCTGATTGCCCCTGTGGCACTGCAATTGGCCTTGAGTCTCAATTATTCACCACAAACCTTTTTGATGGTCGTGGCTTTGGCGGCCTCTTCATCGTTTGCCACGCCCGTGGCCTCACCCGTCAACACAATGGTTTTGGCCCCCGGAGGTTATCGCTTTATCGACTATGTCAAGGTAGGCCTGCCGCTTCAGGTGTTAATGCTGGGACTGACCCTACTTTTATTGCCGCGTCTGTTTGGGCTCTAATAAGCCTAAAACTTAAGGTGCGGCACCTGCAAAGGTGGCAAAGTCCAGAAATCGAGTCAAACTTTTGGGGCTATTAGCAAAGTTCTGTCCCAAAAGACCGACCACAGATTTGCCATCAGCCGTGGCTGTGATTTTGGAAGCCACGGATCTGGCTTCTTGGCGGTAGACTTGGGCCAGGGTTTCTCGGTTATAGACATGGATATCATAATGCATATGGGCCACATAGAGATATTTGCCATCGGCAGAAAAATCCACACTGTCAGGGAAGGCACCAACATCAAGATGCTGCACTTCTTTGAGTGTCAGGCTATCGAGTACCAGAATTTTGCTGGGGTATTTGGGTGATTCCAGGGCCAGATAGAGATATTTGCCGTCAGGAGAGATTTTCATCTCTTTGAGATTAATCCCCAAAACGGGGTCAATTTTCAGCCCCCGGTATTTCACCAGGTATTCTTCATCTTCCGTGAGTTCGCGCAAGGTATTTACTGCAATTTTTGGGTCATCTTCGTTCTGAACATCAACCCGCCGCAAAACCGTGTCTTTGGCATCAAGCGTGCCCACATAAAGTGACCGCTGATCGGTGCTGAGCGCCAAAAGAGTCCTTCCCGGCACCTCTTCGGGTAATTTGCCTTTGGGGCTGCTGGTACTGGGTTCAAAGATGGCGATGGGCCTTAAGGAATCGGTATAACTCACATAGAGCCGGTTCTGGCCTGCAACTAAATCAAAGACCCTACCACCGACAGGCAATGGGGCTTGAATTTGCAAGCTGTCAGAATCGATCATTCCCACCCGCTCAGAACTGGAACTGGCGACATAGACCCATTTTCGATCCGGGCTGAGAGCGAGATGTTCTGGCACCATGTTGAGATTGAGCTGGGTCACTTTTTTACCCGTCAAGGTATCGAACACATGTACCCGTTCGAGGGTTTTATCGGTCACAAAGACGTATTTCCCCGCAGAGACAACATCTCCCAAAATCCCCGTTAAACGCTCAAAAGGTGGCAGAGAGGGAATCGGTGTGGGAGTAGGGGCTGGCAGAGGCAAGATCTGAAAGACAAAACGCTGCTCCAATTGGGGCTGGCTAGGCGAAAATGCCCGGATCTCCACTTGACCCGGTTGAAGCAGAATCAAATGTTCGCTGCGAATCACTGCCTGGGTTGGCGTTAAAACCTCCCAGTTCAGTTGCTCAATGTCTGTTTCAGCTTTGAGCAAGACACCTTTGAGCTGCAAAGGCAAAGCATTCAACAAAAGTTGGCTCGGGAAGGTTGTATCGACCCGAAGCTGGTATTGGGACAAGGCCGTTGGGCTGGTTGTGGGACTCGGCAGCGCCGTTGGAACCGGAGTGACAACTGGGCTGGCCGTTGCACTGGGTTGCGGAAGCGCCGTGGCAGACGGAGCAGGCTGTATAGCTGGCGGACCGCCCACAGGCTGACATGCACCCAAAAGCAACAAGAAGAGGGTGAGAGAGGTTTTTGTACTTTTCATAGAGAGACTCTCCAGGTATTTACATCTTTAGTTTAAAATTGATCTGGTTTTGCTTCATTGATGAGACCGATGCGGGGAATTGATCTGGGTCAAACACAGCAGGTCTGGCTCAACTGATCCAGGCCGAAGCTTCGAGCAGATCTTCTTGTAATAGGGCCAATTTTTGGCTATAAATCTGATACACGGGCATCAGGGTAGCGGACGCGATATTGCGGCAGCTTAAATCTTCGAGTTTGTCTTTGAACCCATCGGCTTTGTCGAGAATGTCTTCCATCTCTTTCTCAAAGCTCTGCAGGTCTGCTTTGCTATGGGTCTGTTGCAATTTGCGCCCGAGTCCCACAATCGCAGTGATCTGTTCTTCAATTTGCTGGCGCAGGCCAAACAGCTCGTGTGAACATGTAATCACCGCTTTGATATAGTGGTAATACTGCTCCAAATAGGCCA
>CAZRFI010000183.1:0-10126 GCA_964598905.1 uncultured Candidatus Sericytochromatia bacterium
ATTATCCTGGGCACAGCCCTGGTTTTCTGTTGCCTCTGGTCGGTGATTCTGGACTATAATGAATCGGCCCCCTTGGAGCTGGCTCCCCAGAAATACCGTTTGGCCACCATCAGCGAAAGTGTGCTGGAGTTAGAGCCTTTGGCCAAAGCCAAAAGCCCCAGGCTCAAACTGAACTTAAGTGGTTATAAACGCAGCTTATTTAAACGGATGCAGCCCGGAGACAGCTTTGGGGTCAAGCGACAACCCGGGCGCTTGGGTTTTGAATACATCAGCCTGTTGATTTGGCGAAACAAACAGGAAAAAGCCATGATACTCTGGCCCCGACAGAGGCCATTACACAGCCCCCAGCCATCAGAGCGCCGCCCCGAATAGAAAGACAGAGGCCCCATGTTACCGGATTTTCTCAAAGATTTTCTCCTGCTCGAAGCCCAAAAACAGCCCCTCAAACATCTCAAACCAGCCCACGAACAACTCAGTTTAAATTACCGCGATCAGAGTGGCCAAAGTGGCGTGCGCCTGAATACCCAGACCGATCGGCAGGTCTACCGGCTCAGCCGCCTGCCCGCGATTTATGCGGTGATCGAGGCCCTGGCCAAAGAACTGAAGCTCCAATTGCCGGATTTTGCCCCCACTTCGCTGCTGGATTTGGGCGCAGGGCCTGGCACGGTCAGCTTGGCCCTGGCCCAGCACTTTGCCAGCCTGGAGCAGATCTTTCTCTGTGAGCGCGACCGCGAACAGGTGCGCTGGGGGCAGCAGCTCTTTGGCGCTTCGGGCAACCCTTTATTAGCGGCTGCCCGTTGGGAAATCGCCGATCTGCTCTCCTTGCAAAGATGGCCCCAGGCCGACCTACACTGTCTGTCTTATGTGCTCAACGAATTGGACCCCAGTTCACAAACCCAGCTCTTGGGCAAAATGTATCAACAGCCCTTTCAGGTTTTGCTCTTGGTCGAACCCGGCACACCGTTGGGATACAAACATATCCTGGCGGCGCGCAAATTGGCGCTCGAAAGTGGATTGCACTTGGTTGGCCCCTGCCCCCATGCCTTGGCCTGTCCCTTGCAGGCGGGTGATTGGTGCCATTTTGGCACACGGGTGGCGCGCACCCAGGTTCAGCGCTACCTCAAAGACGGCTTTGAATCTTACGAAGATGAAAAATTTGCCTGGCTGGCCGTCAGCAAAACGCCACTGGCGCAAACACCTGCCGCACGGGTCTTGCGCCGTCCTGTTTATCGCAAAGGGGTGGTCGATCTCACGCTCTGCCAAAGCGATGGTAGCTGGAAAACCAGCTCCATCGCGCGCAGCCATGCCCTTTACAAAAAAGCCCGCAAAGTGGACTGGGGCGGAAGCCTAAGCTGAAGGCCGGCGAAAGCCGATCTGCCGGGGGGGTCGAATCCAACGGTGTAGTTCGAGAATCTTGACTTGCGCGCCCGCTTTCAGATCGTGCCGGGCAAACCAACCCCAAGCCACTTCCAAAAAAGCCCTCACAGGCTGGGCCGGAATCAGCAGCGGATCGCCAGGGGAGAGATCGTGATGGGAGAGCAAATGCCCAGAGGGAGAGATAAAGCCCACACTGATCGCCATTGTCATCTCATTCATGCCCACGCCCGCGTATTCTGGGGGGTCAAACACAAAGAGCAGGCCCTGGTTTTCTGTCAAAGGCGCATGCCCAGAGAGGCCCCGGCGTTTGTCTTCAAGCAGCCAAGCCACGTCAACGCTCAGGACTTGGCTGCCGATCAGAATCTCGGTCTGTTCGCGCCCCAAAGTCAGTCTTTCACCGCCAACTTTAAGGCCAAAGGCACAATCACCAGATTGAGGGCCAACATGCCACAGACCATCAAACGCAGATTATCCGCCATATCTGGCACCAAGACCTTAAAATAAAACAGGCCAATAATAATCAGGTCGAGGACCGTATTAAAAATCACGATTTGCATGTATTTGGCCTGGTTCATAAGTGGCTCCTTAAAGGTATAATTTAACGTTTGACCAGCACCAGCGAACTGGCCACAGGTCTTTCTCGGCCATCAGAAGGGCGATTGACCAATTGATTGCGAATCACCATGGCGCTGGAACCACCGCCATCAAAATTGAGGGCTTCCACGGCCCCTTTTTCTTTGAGCAGGCCCGCCAATTCCCAGAGTGTCAGACCCTTGCTCTGACTCTGACGGCCATCGACCACCAGCAGAATGATCTCCCCATTGCGCCCCAAACCCAAAGCGGTGCGGGGGGCACGGCCTTTGGCGATATCTGCCTGAAAGCGCTCCTGCTCTGAAGTCACATGCAATTGGCCGTATTTAATCAGGCGAGGACCGCCTCCGACCATATGCACAATCTGTTCCCATTGCCCCAAAACCTGTGAATAGATCAGGGCCCGCATACCCACATAGGCATTGGCTTTGAGCCAGCGTGCGCCCTGGCCGTGGGCCGAGATCACAAAACCATCTTCAGGAATCGCCAAATTGGCGGGGGCCATTGCTTGCACCGTGCCATCGGAGAGGATCTGAAGTTCGAGTGCATCTTCGCTGGGGGCCGTGCCAGTCTTTGCACCATAGCGGGGGGTATACAAGACCATTTGCTGGTTTTGACGGGGCAAATTGACCGCATTAAAGCGCATACGCATGCGGTTTTGTAGGGGAAATTCCACAGCCAAGCTGTGCTCAGTCTGGTCGATAAACCATTTGCCCGATTGGCTCAGGCCCAAAAGTGTGCGCCCATAAATGGGAGAAGAAATAAACTCCCCTTCTTTGATCAAAATGCCGAGTGGCACACCGGCCTGGTTAAAATAACCGGCATTGATCGCCGCCAAAGCATTGCTGCGGCGGGCCATCGTGCTGACCCGCTCTTTGACAAAACCTGTGCCCTGGCGTGTGCCTTGGCCCGCCAATTCAGGCACCAGTTTCAGGCCCGAACCCGGTTGAATCTCCAGGCTGTAATAGGTCACGGGGCCAAAGCCAAAGCCCTGGTAGGTGCGGGTGTACTTGACCCCTGGCGCCACCTGAGAGCGTTTGTCCTCTTGAAAGACCTTGACCAAATCCACCATCAGGCGGTCGGGTTTGTCGAGCCAAAAGAGGCGGTGGGGTGATGGGTAGTTTTTAAAAATCTGCAGGCGCACGATGCCACGGCCTATTTGTTGGATTTTGAGTCCTTTAAACAGCACATCGCTGCTCTCCGGCGTGAATTGTTCGGGCTCAGGCACCTCGGCCCCATAAAAATCCAGGGTAATTCCCTGCTCACTCTCCTGTAAATGGTAGACAGGTGGCTGTTGAAATTCAATCACCAGGCGGGTGTACACATCTGAGGGCAGGAGATTCACTGCGCGAAAGGTATTTAACTCTTTGCTGATATGGATTTCGTTATTGGCTTTGTTATAGCTAAAGCCGATGCCCAGATTGGCCAAAAGCGAACGCGGCACAAACAGCGTGTCTTGCTGCCAAATGGGCGGGTGGGAGATCATCATGCCCTGCTGGTTCCAGGTCACTTGGCGGGAGCCCTCTTTGACCAGATAAAAAACCCCAGGGCGCATCAGGCGGGCGCTGTGGTGGGCTGGGTCGAGTTCGACCCGCAGACCGAGATGCTCCAATAATTTGACCGGCAAATAGAGCATGGTTGCACTGGTAAACGGGGACTGCAATTGGGTGATGGGCTTGTCGTTGAGGTAGATGACGGTGCTGCTGTTTTGGGCCAAACGCAGCGGCTGAGCAGCGGCCGGCAATGGGGCTGGAGCGGCCCCACTCAAAGGCTGAAAAGCCAGCCAAGTCACCATGCTAAAAGCGAGCGCCAGCAACCAGCCCCTCAGCATAGACATCTATCCAGCCATCAAGAGCGGGCCCTTAACGGGGCGGGGGCTGCTCAAAACGGAATCGTAAACGGTCTCAACCGCCGCCAAATTGGTTTCGAGCCGGTAGCGCTCGACCACGCGCTCGCGGGCCTTTAATTTGAGGTTGGCAACAAAATCCGGGTGTTGGTGCAGCAATTGCAGGGCAAAGCTCAACTCAGATTTGACTTTGCCGGGGTTGATAATCACCCCGGCCCCCTGGTCCAAAACCTCGCCATCGGAGCCGACGTCGGTGGCCACGGTGGCCAGACCACAGGCCATGGCTTCGAGCAGGGCAATCGAGAGCCCTTCGACCTGGGAGGGCAGAATAAAGATATCGCTGCCGCGCAGCACATCCAAGCGCTCGGCTTCGCCCAAGAAGCCGGTCCAGACCAGATTGGGCACTTCGCTGTAGAGCGACTGCAAGAGTTGTTTTTGACTGCCATCACCGACCATTACCAATTGGGTTTGGGGCAGGGCCAGACGCATAAAGACCTTGAGCAATTCATCAAGGCCTTTTTCGGGGGCAATCCGGCCCATATATGTCATGATCAGCTTATCCGGGTAGCGCTGGCGAAAGGCCGAAGGCCCCGGAGAAAAACGTTCTGTATCAATCGCATTGGGCACAATCGCGATCCGCTCTTCGCTCACGCCCACCCGCATCAGCAGTTGTTTTTGCAGATTCGAGAAGATGATCACACGGTCGGAATCGGCCATTTGCTGGGCATAGAGCTGATAGGTCAGATAACTCGTGCCGCTGAAAAAGCTCGGGCGGCGGTCAAAGGCATTGTGAAAGGTCGAAACCAAGGGAATGCCCAGTTTGTGGCAAATCTCAGGCAGGTTAAAGTCCATGGCTGAAATGGGCAAAGAGGCATGGACCACATCGGGCTGCCAGTCCTGCAGGGCCTGGGTCAAAATTTTGGCCGAGGTTGGGCTGGGGATGGTGTACATCTGCGACTTGTAGAGATAGGGAATTTTGACTTCGTGGCTCTCTTCAATCGGGGTCTCGGGGGCATTTTCAGGGTCTTCAAAATGCACAAAAAGCATCTCGTGGCCCCGTTCAGAGAGACCACGCACGAGTTCTTTGCAATAGGTCACGTTGCCACAGAAGGGGGACTTTTTGCCAATCCAGGCAATGCGGTAGGTCTTTTTCATCGTTTTTTACACACAGGTGTTTGTTTGATTCTGGTGCTATTTTAACACGAAGGGGGATCCAGCATATGGGTTGACTCTCACAGCCCTTGTTCAAGCAAGCGGGATGCGATTATGTTAAACAGGGCTTAACCAATTGGGCCGGGCAGGTTATAATGAGAAAATCGAAAAAAAAAACCAAAACAGATTAATTAAAAAAACAATTGGGATTTCATGACCACACAGCCATACCGCCTCGAAGATCTTTTTACGCCCGCTGAAACCGCCAAAGACAGCCTCTTCAGCCAAACCTCCATTCGCCCCGAAGTGGCGATTGTGCTGGGCTCCGGCATCCAAATTTTTGAAAACCTGGAAGACCAGGAAGTGGTGCCTTACGAAAAAATCCAGGGGTTTCCCAAAGCCTCCGTCAAAGGCCACAAAGGGGAGATCACCCTGGGCAAATTTGAGGGCAAATCGGTCGCTATTTTTCATGGTCGTCTGCACCGCTACGAAGGCCACCCCTGGTCCAACGTCGTCTTCCCCACCACCTTGATGCACGCCATGGGTGTCAAAAACATCATTATGACCAATGCCGCAGGGGGGATTCACCGCTATTACACCCCCGGCGATCTGGTTTTGATTCGCGACCATATCTACTGGCAACCTGTGACCCAAGAGGAGCGGGCCTACCTCAGCCTCAAACTCGGCAACGAGCGCATGTACTTTAACTTTGATCCGGCCCTGCTCGAAAAAGCCAGGTTGGCTGCCCACGACTCCGATGTGGCCCTGCGCCAAGGCACCTATGTCTGCCTGCTGGGCCCCACTTACGAAACCCACGGCGAGTTGCGCCTGTTTAGCCGCATGGGCGGTGATATTGTCGGTATGTCGACCATTCCCGAAGCGATCTGGGCCCAGGCCTTAGGATTGGGTGTAGTCTGTTTCTCCTGTGTGACCAACGTGACCTATGATCCCCTGGCCCTGGCCAATACCTCCCACGAAGAAGTGGTGGAAGTTGCCCTGCAGAGTTCGGCCCGCCTCGATCAATTGCTGCAGGCCCTGCTCCGCCGCCTGTGACGCCTCAGCTGAGCTTGGCCAACTTGGCGGATCCCGCTCGGCGGAAAGATCTGGCAAAAAGGCTCAAACAGGCCAAGTCCGTTGTCGCCATTACCGGCGCAGGGGTTTCGGCAGAAAGTGGCATTTCGACCTTTCGCGGCGCGGGCGGCTATTGGGAAAAATTCCGCGCAGAAGAGTTGGCCTCACCCAGTGGGTTTGCCAAAGATCCGGAATTGGTCTGGCGCTGGTACAACGAACGGCGCATTGCCATTTTAAACAGTCAACCAAACCCCGGCCATTTTGCCCTGGCCGCTTTAGAAAAAGCCTTCCCCACATTTTTGCTCGTAACCCAAAATGTGGATGGTTTTCATGGCCAAGCGGGCAGCGAGAAAATGCTCGAGATTCACGGCAGTATTTGGGAATTGCGCTGCACCCGCGAGGGCAAAATTTGGACCGACCGCCAGTGCTTTAAAGAATTGCCTGTCTATTGTGATTGTGGCGCCCTGGCCCGGCCCAATGTGCTCTGGTTTGGTGAGATGTATAACCCCCATCTGTTTCAGCAAGCGCAGCAAGCCGCTTCCCAAGCGGATCTGATTCTGGTTGTAGGCACCTCGGGCATGGTCTGGATTGTGGCTGGATTGCTACAGGCCCATTACCAACACCGGAACCATGGCCAAGTGATAGAGATCAACCTCGAACCCAGCAATCTAACGCCCGAAGTCGATCTCTTGCTGCAAGGCCCCTCAGGTCAGATTTTGCCCCATCTTTTGGATCTGGTTGGTTAACATTGATCACCGAAATGCGTTGAAATAAGCTTTAAACTTAAAATAGGCTCAGAAGGCCGCTTAAGATTTGTTAAACTTTGAATACGATTCGGGCGCACAGCAAAAATCAGGGCTGTCGGCGCCCTCATGCTCTGAAAGGAAAGTGGCGGTGGAATCCCTACAGGGACTAACACAATGGCTTGCCCACTTCGTGACATCACTGCGCTGGCAGGATTTTCTCGACGTGGCCTTGGTGAGTTTTGTCTTTTACAAGCTCTTTTCTTTTGTCAAAGAGACCCGCGCCGCTCACCTGATCCGGGGCGTGCTGCTGCTGGTGATCATCTATTTTATTGCCAATACCTTTCTCGAATTGCGGATCTTGACCTCGGTGCTGCAAAATGCAGCAACGCTGGTGATTGTCGCCATTCCCGTGGTCTTTCAGCCCGAATTGCGCAAAGCCCTGTCTGAGCTTGGACGCGGGGTCTCGCTCTTTCCCGGTGATCGGCTCAAAGGCAAAGAACTCTTTGGTGTCACCAATGCCCTCGTCAATGCGGTTCAAGAAATGTCTGAAAACCGCACAGGGGCGCTGATCGTGATCGAGCGCCAAATAGGCCTGAGTGAATATTCCTCCGATGGCTACCCGGTTGATGCCCAGGTCTCGAAAGAGTTGCTGCTGACCATTTTTCACGATGGCACACCCATGCACGATGGCGCGGTGGTCTTGCGGGGGGATCGGCTGGTGGCCGCAGGTGTTGTTTTACCGCTGATCGAAACCCTCAAATCCCCAGCGGGGATCTATTGGGGCACCCGCCACCGGGCGGCCCTGGGCATTACCGATGTCTCCGATGCCGCCTGTATCGTAGTTTCGGAAGAGACCGGCAGCATCTCGCTGATCGAGGGGGGCAAAATTCACCGCAATCTGGGAGAAGAGACCCTCGAACGCAAATTGCTCGAAATTTTTCAGATGCAACAGCCCCAGGAAGAGGGCTCAGGCGGCTTTAATCTCTGGAGTTTTTTGCCACTGCGCAAAAGTCCAGCACCCGTGCAGACCAGCGCTGGCTCAGGCCAGTTGGTAGAAGCCCGTGCCAATCCCTTTTTGGCTTTGTCGCGCCGCTTGTCTGACAGCTTTTTATTCAATTTGCGTTTTATCGCGATTTTGATCGCGATTATCTGGGGCCTGGCAATTGGCATGGGCACAGATCACAATACCCCGGCCCCCACACTCGATCTTGAAGCCCATACCCGCGAAGTGCTTTTGCCCATTGGCATTCAGGGCAGCACTCAAAAATACCAGGTCCAAACCACGCCCCTTCAGGCCACGGTAGTCTTAACAGGCAAAAATGACGATCTCAAAAACCTCGCGCCCGAAGCGGTTAAAATTTATGTTGAAGTCAAAGATCTCAGCAAAGCAGAACAAATTTTACCGCTCTCGGTCTTCCTGCCTCCAGATATCCAGTTTAAGGATTTGCGCCCCCGCACCGTCAGCCTCAAACTCACCCCGCGCAAATCCTTTTTAAGCCCGGCTCCGAAGGCCTCGGGTCGTTAAGAAGATGTCTTTAGAACGGATTTATTTGCTAACAGGAGAAGATGAGTGGCAGCGGGGCAAATATTTACACAGCCTGATCGAGAAACAACTTGACCCAGAATGGCGGGACTTCAATCTTGAGCGCTTCAATGGCGACGAAACCGAGCCTGCGCGTATTTTGGAAAGCTGGCTGACCCCGCCGTTTTGGGGCGAATGTCGCCTGCTGCAGGTCGAATTTTTGCGCAGCCCAGAGGCCTTAAATTCCTTGATGGGTGTCTTGGGCGACTACACCGACAAACATGCACCAGAGAGCCCCAATTATCTGGTGATGCTTAGCGAAAGTGTCGACAAACGGCGCAAAGAGACCAAAAGCCTGATCAAAAAAATTCAACACCACGATTTTCAGGCCATCAAAAGCTGGAATATTGAAAAAGAATTGCATCCCTGGATCGAAGAAGAACTGCGCAAAGCAGGTAAACGCATCAGCCGACCGGCTCTGCAATACCTGGCCCGTGCCCTGGGGACCGACAAATTCGCCCTGCAGCAGAGCATTGAAAAACTGCTGACATTTTTGGGCAGCGAAACGATGCTCGAAGAAAGCCATGTCAGGGCCTTGGTCACCCCCACCGAAGCAGATGTATTTGGTCTCCTGGAAGGCCTGGCCCAACGCCGAGAAGCTCAGGCCCTGCAAGACCTGCATCAGCAATTATTGCACGAAAGTCCCGAGGGCATTCTGGCCTCTCTGGCCGCCAATTTGCGCAGTTTGTACCGGGCCAAATACCTGCAAACACAAAAATGGGGCCAAGAAGAAATTGCCAAAGAGTTGGGCCAACACAGTTTCAGACTCAAAAAAAATCTCGAACTCTGGCAGGGTTATAGTCTCAAAGAGATCGACGCGGGACTGCGGCGACTTTTAGATCTGCAAACCCGCATGCGCCAAGGCCTGCGCTTAAATCCGGCCATGGCCCTCGAACTCTGGTTGCATGAAGTGATCTCGGCCAAAGGCCCCACCGATCGGCGCATGTGATCGATCTGGCTAAAATTCAGGGGGATCCCTCACAGCTTTGAATCAAATCTGCGTGATATGCTGATCAGCAAAGGGTTAGCCCCTGTTTTAAAGGCCCTTTAAAAACACGCATATTAGCAAGGTTAAGGCTCATGCTCCGTCGTTTTCAACAAATGCTGAATACCGCTTTTCATCCTGGTCCCGCAGACAAGGCCGCTCAGGCCGCAATTCTCTTTTCTGAAGAAGTTGCGAGGCCCGAACGGCCGCCCTTGCAATTGCCCGCTTCACTGGTGGCCCCACCCAAACCAGAGCCCGTGACCAGCCTGCCTCCCTTGCCCCGCCCCATGGCGCCCCTGCAAAGTGAGTTTTTTAAAGCCGCGTCTCTCAAAGCTGCCCCTGTTCGGGTCTCTCCCCCACCCATCAGGGCTGTCAGCCAAGCCCCTTCACTGGCTGAAATTTGTGCAGAACAGGCCCCTACCCCTCTCTTAAAGACCTTACACGAACAGGCCCGCTGGTTTTATGAATACCGACCAGCGGCACCATCACTTTCGAACAGTGCTGTTTTTAGGCCGATTATTCGCTGTATACCCCTGCCGGGACTGCTCGACTATCAACGGGTTCAAATCTTCGTAGAATCCGCCCAAGACGAACATATTTCCCTGGATTTAGAGGTGGCCGAACAGGCCGATGCCCTCATTTTGATTGGCGATGTCCAACCGGGTCAATATTCAGGTTGTCGCCTGCGGGTCCCCACCAACCGCGAGATCGAGGTCTGCTTCCGGATTTTTGGCACACAAGACCCAAACCGAGAAAAAAGCAGCGCCAAAGAACCC
>CAZRFI010000184.1:0-3159 GCA_964598905.1 uncultured Candidatus Sericytochromatia bacterium
GAGTCAGCAAAGCTGAGCGCGGATTTTTGTCGCACTTGCTCTCAGCCCAACACGATCCCAACAGCAAAATGCTGCAAAAACTGGGGGAATATCTGACCCAGACCGAAAAAGAGGCCCCCAAAGAATACGACGATCAATTTGGATTTGAGTTAAAAGACTTTGACAGCAATCACGATCGCAAAATCTCTGAAGAAGACGCCTTGGCCAATTTGGGCTTGCCTGCCAATACCCCGCTTGAAGCCATCTCCTTTCAATTGACAGACGATACCCTCAGTTTGGAAGACTTTAATTCAGATATCCAAGAGGGAAAACCCCAATTCAGCCCAGAGGCCCGCGAATTGTTACAGGGACAAGAATTGCCCCAACATCTTTCACACGCAGACGCAGAAGCCCTGGATTATGACGAAAACCAGGTTATTTCCAAAGAAGAGGTATTTGAGGCCCTGGATCAAAACAGCGATGGCTTTGTTGGGAGTACAGAGAACGGCACAGACGAGCGCCAGAGCTATACCCATAGCGTCTGGAGCGGGTATCAAGAACACGGAAATGCAAGCCTTCGTTCAGAATTAGAGGGCAAAGATCGCGAGAATCGCTTTGAATTGATGCAATTGCTGGATCCCCAATATAGGCCTGAGCCAGCTCCCCCCAAAGCCGCTCCAATCTTAAACCCAGGCCGCTTGGCACCCGTTGTCGTTAAACCGCATGAAGGCATTGCGGTCCCCAAAACCGTCCTCCCCCCTGTGTCTCAGCGAGAGGTGGCAGAAAGGGTTTCAACTTATCTGCAATCCTTGAGTCCCACTGCTTTTGGCCGTTTAATCGAATCACTTTCAAGCGAGCGAACCACAGACCTGATTCAGGCATTTACAGCCGCAGACAGAGAAGTCAGCCAAGCGGTCGAACATCCCCAAGAGGCTTGCTCAGCTGAAAACCAGTTCATGGGTTTTCTGGTGGATAAACTCTCACAAGGAGGAGCTGCCAATAAAACGATTCATCGTTTTCTCACTCAATTAACGCCTGAAGCGTGGGGAAATTTTAGCGAAAGTCTCAGCCAAATGCCAGAAAAACAACAAATGGCTTTTCTGGCAAGTGCAGGCAATGGCAACCCTGCCGTGGGAGCCAGACGACTTGCCACTTTAAATTGTTGGATGGTGGCGCGTTTACAGTCAGACAGATTTGCGGCCCCCCAAGTCCGGGAACAAGCCTTGGCACAAGCCCAGCATTTTGCCCAGTCGGTTCAGGGGCTTTCACTGCCTAAATCGGCACATCTCACCAGTCTTTTAGAGACAGCGAGCCAAGCAGACCCAACTTCAAGTTGGCTGCGAGAAATAAACTCTTATCGGTCTGGAGCTGGGCTTTATAACACTGATGCTGGCGTGCCCCTGCTTCATCCCCCCAAAGAGTTGAATGCCACCCAGTTTAAAGCAGATATGCATTGGATCCTCAACCACTAAAGCTCAGACTCTTCCAGATGTTGGCTGCCACAAACCGGGCAAAATTGGCAATAATCCCGAAAGTCTTGCAATGGGCCCAGGGCCTGACAGGCCGGGCAGGGCACGGGCACCCAGTTCGGCTGATAGACAAAATAGAGCTCAGTGCCGCTCTGGCGAATATCCTCGTCGATCGGCACCTGAATACCCGTATCAACCCAGCCTTCGACCCGTTTGTTTTTTTTGACCCGGCCTTTTTTGGAAAACACCACCTGATCAATTTTTCCACGGGTGTAAAGGTGATGGGGCAAAGCACTCTTCAAATAACTTTCGCCCGAATGGGGTGAAAGGGTAAAGCTCTCATGGCAGGCGGAGCAGAAGATTCGCGAGCTGTTCAGATCTCCCACAAAGCCGACAAATAAACGGTATTGGCAATCTTTGCAGTCGTAAACAGAGAAATAGGTGGACATGTTAAAATGCATTATCACATATCCAAAATCAGATCACCAAAGAGGAACCGGGCATGAGCGACAATGGCAGCGTAAAAACCTTTGACCAATTGAGCTGGGAAGAGCTGATGGACTTCGAAGCAAAACTCAGCGAGCCTCAGAGCTTGAGTGACGAAGACATTCTCCGTTTTAATTACCGCACGATTTTGTACAAAATGGACCAACACGGCTATACGATTCCCCTGATTGCCCAGGATCCCAATTCAGGCCAATCTTTTTTATCTGCCATTTTGACAGAGATGTCGGGCGAAGACTATTTGGTGATCGGCAAAGAGCGCTACGAGATCAGCAAAAAAGGCCGGGCTGAGCTGGAGACCATGGCAGAGCAATACCATTCCCTGGTCGAACATTTTGATATCTTCGCCCATGTCGATATCGACAATTCCGGCTTTCTCGAGCCTGGCGACAACCCCAAAGAGCAGGTCTTAATTGAGGGTCAGTCCTTTGACCGCTTTATCGACCTGCGTGTCGCTGTGATGCGCTTTAAAGGCATCTCTCCCTTTGATATGGTCTTTCTCAACCTGCTGCGCGAAGGCCGGATTGGGGCCAACGACAATTGGGAATTTGATCTGGCCCTGGGCAAAGAACTCTACAGCGAAGTTGAGCAGATCGTGAACAGTGCCTATACCGTCAAAGACCTGACTGCGCTCGAAAAAACCAACGCCAATGGGGCGATTCCTGGCTCAGACATTCTCAAAGATGTGATTGTGGCAGGGAATCAAATTAACCAAGAGCGCAAACTGGCCCAGCAGGCCACCCCCCGCCACGACACCCCCGAATATGCCCAGCGCAGCAACAGCATCGAAGTGACGCATTACCGCGAGCCTGAGATCTTCGTTGACTACCGCTACGAACCCGGCGGCTATTATGTGGATTATGTCGATCCCTTTTATGTGGAGCCCTGCTGGCGGCATTACCACCGGCCTTGGCATTGGTAGCGAGAGGCTGAGCCGCTCGGAGATTTTTTTATAAGTGGTGGCTCTGTTGGCCAAGCCCCTGACGTTCGGGCCGTTCGCTGCGCACGTCGTGTGCGCGCTCTCTGCCAGTCACCCCGCCTTTCGCCATCCTGGCACGGCGGGGTTCCTAATGCCCTCTCTTTTCAGGGGCTTGGCCAAAGCTGTACTCACACTTAGAGGAGTAAAGCCGAGCGGATCAGGAGAGAGATGGGCGCTGTATTGGAAGCCATACTTCGCTCACAGGGATTTTGGGGGCAGATAATCAGC
>CAZRFI010000184.1:3259-10102 GCA_964598905.1 uncultured Candidatus Sericytochromatia bacterium
CGCTGTATTGGAAGCCATACTTCGCTCACAGGGATTTTGGGGGCAGATAATCAGCCCGTTCACTGAGCGGAGGCGAAGTGAACTATCCCATTTCCCAGGGGCTGTCGAGGTTCAAGACGATGTCTTGGGCGCTGAGAATCGGGCCTTCGGGGTTGAGTTGGGCTTTTTGCTCTTGTAAGAGGACTTCGGTGTCGAGGATTTCCTGTTTGATCTGTTCAAAGGCCCTGCGAACGGCGGGGCTCTGTTCGACTTCGGGGGCGATCAGGGCACGCTGTTCCACCAATTGGCGCAGGCGGCGCTCACCTTTGCGGCTCTCATGCAGGGATTGGGTTTGGCGCCAGATTTTGCGTGCGGCGGAGAGATCGAGCAGGGTGATCGCCGCTTCGGGCAGGTGCTGGCGTTTGGCGCTGTCTTGGGCCAGGTGAACCGCCATTTGAATCGCTTCGGGCGCAATGCTCAAGCGGTGGTGAACCTCCAGACGCGACTTCCAATGGCTCAGCACTTTTTGGCAGAAGTCTTTGGGAGGCTCGGGCACCTCTAAAATTTGGAAGAGGTGTTGGATCGGCGTGCGCATTTCGAGTTCTCTGAGTTGGCCCGGTGTGGTGGTGGCTATACAAGTGGTGTTGGGCTCTTCCAACAGGGTTAGCAGGTGCTGGGTGATCACAAATTCCATTTCTTTTTTATTGGCCAAAAACAGCTGGTGGATATTTTCAATCACCAGGATAATATCCCCCGATTGGCGTACCTCGCCGATCAGCGATTGGGTCAGGTCGTAGAGTTTTTCGTCGGTCGCTGCTTCAGCCAGCATTTTATCTACCTGCAGGCAGATCACGCGGCAATGGGCAAAGGCGTAGTAGATCCGCGAATCGAGGATATGTTGGTTGAGGGCGTGGATCAGAGCGGTTTTGCCCACACCGTGTTCGCCCACCAGCAAGACATTGTGTTTGCGCGTCATACCCAAAAACTGAATCAGGCGCTCGACCATGGGCTGCCACTCGACGACCATGGGCAGGCCACCCAGTTCCAATTGCCGGGTCAGATCTTGGCTGTAGCGATCCAAACTGGCGGTGCGGATCGCCAGATTGCGTTTGTGGTAGCGCAGGCGCATAATATTCCAGCGCAGATGGGCCAGATGCAGCCCGCCTTTTTCCAAGGCCTGAAGACTTTTGCTCTCGCTGAGCTGGGTCAGTCCCAGAAGAATATGGTCGGGATCGACCTGGGTTTGCCCCTGCAAGCTGGCCTCTTCTTCGGCCAATTCAAAGATCGTGCGCACCTCTTCGGAGAAATGAATTTCCATACCCGGGCTTTTGCGCGAAGACGGCTCCTGCTGAAGCAGAGAGCGAACGGCATTAAAATCCACCTCTTTGCTGCTGAGCAATTCACAGGCCAGATTATCCGGGTCGCGCAGAATACCCAGCAAGACGTGTTCGGGGGTGACCAGCGGATTGTAAGATTTGCGCGCCTCTTCCTGAGCGTACATCACGGTCTTCAGGGCCTGTTGGGAAAAGTGTTCAAGCATGGGGAATCTCCTCAAAATGGGCTTCAATCAAAGCAGATTGGCCGTTGGCAGCTGCAGCCCGCCAGAGACGGCTACAGGACTCACAGTGGCCACAGTGTTTGGGGCCCTGGCGGTAACAGGACCAGAGCAGTGGCAGTGGCACATTCAGACGCAGGGCCTCTTGAAAAATTTCAATTTTATTCAAGGCCTGCACATAACTTTTGACCAGGGGCTGAACCTCAGTCGAAAAGGCCAAACTCTGGGTGATCGCCTGGCTGAATTGCGGGGTATTGTCGGGAAAGGTCGCCGCTTCTTCGGCGTTAAAACCTGTCAAGATCAATTGATCTCCAGCGCTATCGGCAAAGGCCCCGGCAATATTGATCAGCAGGCCATTGCGGTTGGGTACCCAGACTTTGTGGGCCGAAGCCAAGGTCACACTGGCGATATTGTCCAATTGTTCCAAACCCACATCGGGCAACTCGTTGGCAGAGTGGGCCGACAAAGCCGTGTGGGTAATATCACCGAGCCAGGGCAGGTCAATGATTTGCAGCGGAATCTGGTAATGTTCCGCCAAGGCGGTGGCGCGTTTTTTTTCCATCTTGGCTGCTTTTTGACCATAGTCAAAACACAGGGCCCGGCGAATGATAACGCCTGCTTCCTGAGCCAAAGCCAGACCCACCGTGGAGTCCAGGCCCGCTGAAAGTAAAACCAGGGCAGAGATCGACATAAACGCCTACCTAATATCTCTAAAAAATCTAAAGTGTTCAAAAAACAAAAGAAAGGCCGAAGCCTTTCTCTTGAAAATAAGTTGAGGATTAACTCAGGCCATTCAAAACGGCTTTGGAAATAGCCTTGAGGGTTGCAAAAACCCCTTGCCCACTGAAAGCGACGGCCTCAAAATAGGGGACGCCTTCGGGGTTCATCGATTTTTCCAACTCTTCGATCGTCATGGCATCGGGCAAATCGCGTTTGTTGTACTGAATTACCCAGGGAATCTTGCCCAGCACCATGCCGTAAGAAGCCAGATTCTCGATCATATTCTGTTTGCTGTCAACATTCTCCTGGATTTTGGAACGCGAAGAGTCAGCCACAAAGACCAGACCATCTGCGCCATTCAAAACCAAGCGGCGACTGGCATTGTACTCGACTTGCCCAGGAACCGTGTACAGGCTGAATTTGGTTTTAAAACCCTGTACGCTGCCCAAATCCAAGGGCAAAAAGTCGAAAAACAAGGTGCGTTCGTTGGCGGTATTTAATGAAACCATCTCGCCACGAATAGTGGGGCTGAGCTGTTTGTGGAGGTATTCCAAGTTGGTGGTTTTACCCCCCATGCCTGTGCCATAAAAAACAAGCTTACAGTGAATTTCACGGCTTGCGTAGTTAATTAGCGCCATGGTCCCCCCTGTCCAACCTGGGATTGAGCCATATTCTTAATCTCTTCACTGATACGTTTGGTCATCTGTTGGGTTTTCAGTTTGATCATCCCCAACGTGGTGCGTTCATCAAAGATCACGGTAATCAGATCCTGTGAATCGAGCAAAGAGATGAAGATGTTTAAACGATTGCCCTGTTGAAACATGGTTTTGAACTCTGGCTCTCCCAGCAGACGGGCAATTTCACGGGTAGATGAAAATGCACCGACAACCAGAGCAGAAAGAGCCATAACGTGAGGCGACTCTTCTCCCACCATGGCAAGATGTTGTCCGCTCTTTTCTACCAGGAGAATCGAGCGAGCGTTGGCTTCGGAGTACAGCTCGTTGAGCAACGCGGTAATCTTGGTAATCCCCTCTGGGGTGATTACCATGCTACTGAGTTGAGGGTTTAGCATAATGATCTTTTCAACCTTAAACTTCTAGTTTGAGTTCGTCCACCCAATGTTGAATCGGTGCCGAAAAACGTTTTTCAACTTTTTCCATTACCTGCTGAACAAATGTCACTCCATAAATGGGCGCAATCAAGCCTATCAGCTGCTGTAAATAGCCGCTGAAAACCGTCTTTTGCTCGTCGAGGGTGATTGTCCGGATTTTATCACCCACAATTCTACCATTTTGCAGTTCGATATTCCAGTTATTTTCTTCAACAATTTTCTGTAGGCGTGTCGTGATCTCTTCTTTGAGCTTGATACCACTGATGGATTCAAACTCAGAAAAGAGGGTATTGGCGGTTTCCAGGAAGAACTGCTGCAGTTCCACCCGCTCCTCGCCGATGAGTTGGATCTGGCCCTTTTTCTCCAGCGAGACCAGCAATTCCAGCAATTCCGCAAGTTCAATTGCACTGTGATCAGCCAATTGATGGAGCTTAAGCTGGGGATGAACCGCCACCAGAGAGAGCAAAGACTGCTCCGCTTGGCTGAGCTCTGTGGTCGGAGCCGGTATCACCGATTGAACTTCGGTGTTGACTGAAAACCGGGGATACAAACGCCCCAATTTGCGCCAACTCTCCAAATAGGCAATGCCATTTTGGATCAAGGTATCTAAATCACGGCTGATCGTCTGAACCGGCATTTGGCTTTCTTCGACAAATTCAAATTCAGCGAGGGGATCGTAGGTCATGAGATCAAAAACCGCTTTTTCACCCTGCAGACCATTGCTCTCGGCGTGATGCAACTGGCCTTGATTGATAAAGATCTTGCTCTCAGCCCCTTTAAAGCTCACAGACAAATAGCCTGTTTTTTGGCCGTGCAAAATAATTCTCAGCACGTCAGGCAGGCTAAAATCCGCTAAACGACCGCTAAATTTCATTCCACCACCGCAACCAAAACGGTTTCAACATCCGAATAGGTGTCGCCGGCAGCAGGGTAAGGCAGTTCAAATAAGGCTTTCTTCCAAATGGTACGCTTCTGCGAAACCAGCTCTTCGAGCTGCTCCATCGAGATGCCCATCGCATCATTGTGGCCCACAACCCAAAGACGAATGTGCTGGCATTTGTCGAGAAACGCCGAGAGTGCACGCAGATAAGTATCTGGGTCGTGAAAAGGCTGCCCGAGCTTGGGATAGGTATCCGCTTCGATCACCCCTTCGAGGTTGATCTGGGGGGTGCGGCGGGTCCAACACTCAGCCAACTCGGTTTTGCGGTTGGTATTGCGCAGACCCGACATGCCAGGAGGATAAATCCAGATCAGCGAGTCGGAGGGCAGATCGGGCACCAATTGGTAGGCATCCATGCAATAAGACATATTTGGCATTTGGTTGTCGCAGACAAAGTGATTGACCTGCTGTACGTAGTGTTTGAGCACTTCCTGGGCAGGCAGGGGCTTGGGCTGCAAATAAGACTGATTGTAATTCAACCAATAGTTCAGGGTGTGATAAACCGCAGTATAAGCCAAGCCCTTGAGATTGAGGTTTTCTTGAAACTCAGGATAAGTGTTGATATTTTGCCACCAAGCCCCAAGCCAGGCAACTTCTTCTTTGGTCACATAGTGATCGGCCCAGGTCTGAAACAGGGCTTGGGCGCCTGCATCGGTGGGAGCAATCAGGGCCTGATAATGCTCCGGGGTGAGAAAATCAGAGCTATTTTCAATCAGGGCGCGGTTGCGCCAATAATGACTTTGCAAAATATCACAGGCAAAGACCTGGTAACCCCGGCGTTTAAAAAACAGAGAGGCGCGTCCAGAGCCTGCAAATGGATCACAGAAAAGCGTAAATTCAATCTGGGCGTCGGTTAATTCCTGCCAAAGCCAGCCACCGAGGGCTCGTTTGGAGCTATCAAGCGCATTCATCAACATTGCAGCGGATCCCTCCCTATCTCAAATAAATAAGATACCATATTTCTATTGTTTTCGCTGAGCAGAAAAGACTGCCAGCTCTTCTAAGGACTGCCGGGCATCCCCACTGGGCAAAATCGCCAGGGCCGCGATCGCCTCTTCAATATACTGCTGTGCCAGGGTGTGGCAATCGTCGAGTGCGTTGCTCTCCAAGACAATTTCAAAGGCCCTGTCCAAATCGTTTTCTTGTTCAAAGCGCCGATCGATCAGGGTTTGCAGATGGCCCGCATCTTTGGAGTTTTTCAGGGCAAACCAAGTGGGCAGGGTTATTTGGCCCTGGGCCAGATCGTTGTGGGCAGATTTGCCCATTTCATTTTCGCTGACTGAAAAATCGAGGATATCGTCCATGATCTGAAAAGCCAAACCGACCTGATTGCCATAGCGGTGAAGGGCCTGTTCTATTTCAGGCTCAACGCCATTGACAATTCCTGCGCCCTGACAACCGACGGCCATCAAGAGCGCTGTCTTACATTTGATTTGATCGAGGTATTCATCTAAGGTGATTGTACTTTTATACCGGCGCTGAAACTGTGACAATTCTCCGTTGCACATATCCATGACCATTTGCGAGAAAATCGTATTGAGACGCACACTGGAGATCACAGAGACGTAATAACAGGAGCGGGCCAGCAAAAAATCGCCCGCCAGTACAGAGGTGCGGTTGCCCCATTGCTGATTGACCGTGGGCAAGCCCCGGCGCAGATCTGAGGCGTCGATAATATCATCGTGGATCAAGGTGGCGGTGTGGAGAATTTCGAGGGCCATGGCCAAGAGAAAATGGGGCCGCTCCAGAGGGGTGCCTTCGGGCAAAGTGGCTTTGGCAGAGAGCAGAGCCATCACAGGACGCAGGCGTTTGCCTCCCGCCTTCATCAGATGGGTAGCGGCTGAGATCAAGGTGGTATCATAGTCCTGGAGTTCGCCCATCATGGTTTCTTCGAGGGCTTTTAAATCACTTTCCAGGATTTTAAAAAAACTGTGTTGCTGTATGGCTGATTTCATAACAGTGGGTATTGTATCATGAGAACATCTCTTGATCGCATGGGTTCTGACTATGGCAATGCCGATAAAATCTTCGCCGTTTTCACTTTTGCTCCCGCTATTACTTGTTGCACTGGTGCTTTCTTCGGGCTGCACAAAAAACCCAGAGGCCCCGTTGGTCGTCAGCCCTTCCGCATTACCAGATTTTGAAGACATTGCCCCCGACGGCAGCACGACCTTATCGAATCTGCCCGGTGGTCAAAACAACGGGATCCCCAGCAATCCCCTGGTTCCGATTTCCAATGGCAATTTTGTCGCCACCCTGACCTCGTTTGGCGTGCGCATGACCAACCAAGAATTGCAGACCTTAAAAAAGCGTGTGGCCGTCAAACCCAATGGCAAATGGTCGCGCACCGTCAGCCAAAATGCCGACCAAGCCCTGCAGGCCAATTTTAAGCGTTTTGGAGCCCTGTTTAATCCAGCGATAGAAGATGCTGAAGCCTATAAAACACAAGCCTTGGCCTTTGCCGAGCGCACAGATGTGCCCTTTTATCTCGACGTGCAATTCTACCTCGACAAAAACCAATTTCTCGTGAACAAATGG
>CAZRFI010000185.1:0-2198 GCA_964598905.1 uncultured Candidatus Sericytochromatia bacterium
TAAGTACCCAATTTTCAATTGCAGTTTAGACGATGTCTGTTTCCTCTATTTACACAACCCCCACTTGGGCCCCAAAATCTGCCCCCCCCGACATTACAATTGTCATTCCCTGTTACAACCACGCTGTCACTTTGCCTGAGGCGGTGCAAAGCGTTGTGGCTCAGCGGGATGCAGATTGGGAATTGGTGATCGTCAACGATGGCAGCACAGATCAGTCTGAATCTGTAGCTCTGTCACTGCTACAGACCTATTCTAACTTGCCCCTGGCCCTGATTTCACAAACGCAGTCTGGTCATCCGGCCCACGCCCGCAATGCAGGCATTGCCCAAGCCCGAGCTGAATGGGTACTTTGTCTGGATGCCGATGATCAGATCAATGATACGTTTTTGGCTTCAACCCAAGCCTTGATTCAAGCCAAACCCTGGATTGGCTTGGCTTATCCGCTTGTATCAAGTCTCAATGACCCCCTGTTTGAACCCGTGCAACACAGCTTTGCGCTGCAAAAAATCCTCGAATGGGTCTTGATTCCCACCGCCACTGTTTTTCGCAAAACCGCCTGGGAAAACACTGGGGGGTATTATCCCACCGGTTATGAAGATTGGGATTTTTGGCTGAGTTGCATCGAGCTGGGCTATTTTCCCCAGCCGGTGTCAGGAGCGGTATTTTATTATCGCAGCAGCCTCACGGGTGTCTATGGCAGCCACTTAAACCAAGACGGTCTCTACAAAGCCCGCATCATTGAGCGCCATCCAGCCCTTTTTTCAACCCTGCAACGCTATTGGGCTCAAAAAGTATTGGCCAATCCCAGCGATCTGGCCCTACAAAAGGCCTTTCGGGCAGGTACGATGCCACAATTCCCAGGAGATCAGCTCTCTTTCGCGGCTGAACTCCTGCAAGAATATCTCAAGCGCTTAGCTCAAACAAAGCAAAGGCAAATAACAGCCAAAGAGCGTTTTGCGTTGTTTTTAACACACTTGCCTTTTTCTGAAAAAGCCCTCGAATACCAGCCCAAAACCTTCGAGACATTAAAATGGGTCCCTGAACCCCAACCCTTCCCAACTCAGGCCTGGGTTGAATTGACAAATCAGAGCCACAGTTTAAAACTGCCTCTGCCAGGGCCTTTTCAAGCCGATTTAGCCCCAGAAATTGCAAGCTGTTTATTGGAACACCCCCAACGCCTGCTTTTGCTGGGCAATCCAAAAGACGCGCGTTGGGAAATCAGCCTAGAAGGGTGTTTGCGTCACCCTCAAAGTGAGATGTTATTTGCCCTGTGGTTGCCCGAAAAAGAACCCGAAGAGTGGCTATTGGACTGGCTAGACAGCAAAGGTCTCGATCCCGAAAACATACCCGAAATGGTTTTGTTGCCAGAAATAGCCCCCGAACATTGTCCCGTGACCTTCGCCTTTTTCGAGCAGATCTATTTGGCTCCAGGCAGCCCCAAAGGTCTGGCTCTGCAGGTTTTGCTCTCAGGAAAAACCCTTTGGTCTGCAGAGAGCGAACCTGAATGGTTGGACTTACTGGATTTAGGCATTCAGGCGGTGGTACCAGATAGTCCCTGGTTTGAACGTCTCCAAAGCGGTGAGCCCAAATTGAAAGCCCTGAAGGCCCCTGTCGATTTTCGTGAACGCTGGAACCAACACTGCCTTCAAGCGGCACAGGAATGGTTTGAAACAGTGTTGGCGCAACAGCATCAGTTTCAGTGAGTCAGATTTACCAAACAGCCCAGCCCAGCACTTTGGTCAAATCACCAATATTGGCCACAGCTTTGCAGCTGGGGGTGGCTTTCCACTGCCCTATCCCTTTAAAAACCCATTTGTCATCAGCCGTATAACTATTGCCATTGCTCCAAGGGCCACTTAAAGCCAGTTTGAGCGGGCCGACATCACCCAAATCTCCAAGGTATTTGCTCTGGTAAGAATAGCCTTTGCCCTTGTATTTGCCCGAAATATAGTCTTGGCCAAATTTACATTCACCGCTACCACAGGCCCCTTTGAGCTGAGATTTGCCATGATCACCTTTGCCATTGCCGCGAAAGATCCAGCCCCCATCACCTTGAAACCAAAAACCATGCCAAATGAAATTGCCTTTGGCACCTTTCATACTCCAGGTGCCTTTATACGTGCATTCCAAACCCGGTGTTACCTCTTCTTCAGCTTGAGTGGGCAGCGACAAAGGCACAGAGAGCATGCAGATAAAAA
>CAZRFI010000185.1:2298-10065 GCA_964598905.1 uncultured Candidatus Sericytochromatia bacterium
GTAGCGAGAATACGGCCAAAGTCACGGCCAGTAAACAAGCCTACTTGGATTTTCTGGCCTGCGCCAAAAATGCAGAATCATCAAGCACCCATCAAGCCACCATTCAAGCTGGGATTGATAACGTCAATACTTTACCCGAAGCTGGCTGGGAGTCATTCAAAGCCAGCTTGAGTATCAGCGCTAAAGATTTTGTCGAGCGCTATCCAAGCTGTGCGAAATAATCATTGGCTTCATTTCTAAACGATTCTCCTCTGACCAACCTGGCCGGATGCTGAAAGCCCAAGCCCTCAGCATCCGGTTTTTTCCGGCTTGAAAAAATACTGTCTCTCCGTTTGAAGCTATCCCCTGCCGAGATATTGCGGCATTTTTGCTTTTTTGTGTGATTTGTTTAAAATCGGGGGCTTGAGTGCCCTGCCATGGCCCTGTTATAATAAAATTTTCTTATCCAATCCTCCATTTTGATTTAATTCTGGAAAACACACGTTTAAGCCAAGACTGAAGCGAGACTTTTCCGGGCTTTTGGCTTTGAATTAAATCAAAACTGAAAAGAAGCAACTGAGTTGAAGGGAAGACCGATGACCCAGAATTACCTTGAAAATTTATCCGCAGAGCGCAGTGAAACGGCGATCACGGATTATAAGCCCCGGTTTACAGATCTGCAGGCTGTGGCAGAGGCCAATCGCTGTCTCTATTGTCACGATGCCCCCTGTATTCAAGTTTGCCCGACCGAAATCAATATCCCCGAATTTATTCACCGCATAGCCTCGGGCAATCTCAAAGGTTCTGCCCGCACCATTCTCGATTCAAATATCTTGGGGCTGAGCTGTGCCTCGGTCTGCCCCGTAGAAGTGCTCTGTGTGGGCTCCTGTGTGTATAACCACATGCAGATCAAACCGATTGAAATTGGCCGTTTGCAGCGCTATGCCACCGAATATGCCTACGAAAAAGGGATCCAGTTTTACCAAAAGGGACCCGATACAGGCAAAAAAGTGGCTCTAATTGGTGCAGGCCCAGCCAGCTTGGCCTGTGCAGCCCAATTGGCAATCATGGGCCACAATCCGGTAATTTTTGAGCGCCACGCATTGCCAGGCGGGCTCAATACCACAGGTGTTGCACCGTACAAACTGCGGGCCGATACCAGCCTGCGCGAAGTGGCCTATATTCAAGAAATCGGCGTTGAAATCCGCACAGGTATTGCTGTGGGTAACGATGTCAGTTTTGCCGATCTCGAAGCCCAATACGATGCGATCTTTATTGGTGCGGGTTTGGGCCCGGATAGCTTTTTAGACGTTCCCGGAGAAGACAAAGAGGGTGTCTTTGGCGCTCTTGAAGTGATTGAAGCCCTCAAATTAAGCCAATTTCCGGCAGAAAAATACCCCAACGCAGTGGTCGTCGGCGGAGGCAATACAGCCCTCGACGTGGTGCGTGAATTGCGCAAATTGGGTATCCCCAACGTGACCATGGTCTACCGCCGTGGCGAAGCACAAATGAGTGGTTATGCCCACGAAATGGCTGCCGCCCGACAAGAAGGGGTGCAATTCCAATTTTTGGCCCTGCCCACTGAATATGTGGGTGACGGCCACGTGTCTGCTGTGCGCTGCGTGAAAATGGCCCTGGGTGAGCCGGACGCTTCGGGGCGCCGCAGTCCAGAACCTGTGGCAGGCTCCGAATTTGAATTGCCTGCAAATCTGGTGGCATTGGCCACAGGACAAGGCAAATTAACCGAACTCTTTGGCAAAATTTCGCAACTCGAACTGAACCGGGGCCGGGTTGTGGTCAATGCGGTTGGCCAAACCAGCAACCCCAAATATTTTGCAGGTGGCGACTGTGTCAATGGCGGCAAAGAAGTCGTCAATGCCGCAGCAGAAGGCAAACACGCAGCATTTGGCATCGACGCCTATCTCAAGGAAGGTAATTAAAATGGCAGATCTTTCAAGCAATTTGGCGGGGATCAAATCCCCCAATCCCTTCTGGCTGGCTTCGGCCCCGCCCACCAATTCTGGGGATCAAATCATGCGGGCCTTTGAAGCCGGTTGGGGCGGCGCGGTCTGGAAAACCCTCGGTGACCCCATCGTGAATGTCTCCTCGCGCTACGGGGGCATGGACTATAACGGCACTAAAATGGCAGGTTTTAACAATATTGAATTGATCACCGACCGTCCGCTTGAGGTCAATTTTAAAGAAATGGCCGAAGTGAAAAAGCGCTTCCCCAACCATGCTGTGATCTCTTCGCTGATGGTCGAAACCAAAGCTGAGTGGAAAGAGATCATCAAACGCTCAGTCGATGCGGGCTGTGATGGCTTGGAATTAAATTTTGGCTGCCCCCATGGCATGTGTGAGCGCGGCATGGGCTCCGCAGTGGGCCAAGAGCCGAAAGTATTGGAAGAAATCACAGGCTGGGCCGTGGAATACTCCAGCGTGCCCGTGATTGTCAAATTGACCCCCAATGTCTCTGAAATTGTGCCTCCCGGTTTGGCGGCGATGCGCGGAAAAGCCCACGCCGTCTCACTGATCAACACCATCAAAAGTGTGATTGGGGTCGATCTCGACCGCATGGTCCCCCTGCCGTATGTCGGCGGGAAATCATCCAATGGTGGCTATTGCGGCCCGGCAGTCAAACCCATTGCTCTGCGCATGGTCGGAGATCTGGCCCGCCATCCCCAATTTAATATTCCCATCTCGGGCATCGGTGGCGTCTCAAATTGGCGTGACGCGGCTGAATTTATCCTGATGGGTGCCACCAATGTACAGGTCTGTACGGCCGTGATGCACTACGGCTTTCGGATTGTTGAAGACATGATTGAGGGCCTGAGCAATTATATGGACGAAAAGGGCTTTAAAACCGTCGACGAGATGGTCGGCCTGGCCTCGCGCAATTTTACGGAATGGGGCGAACTCGACCTCAATTTTAAAGTCGTGGCAGATATCGATGCCAGCAAATGTATTGAATGTCAACTCTGTTATATCGCCTGCTGGGATGGCGCGCACCAATGTATTCACCTGCATGAGCACGACACCCGCGTGCCTTATGTCGATCAGGAACACTGTGTTGGCTGCAATCTCTGCTCCTTGGTCTGCCCTGTGCCCGGTTGTATTTCGATGAAAGAGATCGATCAGGGCAAAGGCTTCATGAATTGGAAACAATACCAAGAACAATTGGCAACTCAGACCTAGTGCCAGAAGGGTAGACCATGAAACCCGTTTACCCTTCGGCTCTGCGGATTGATGATACAGGCACCCCCAAAGGTCGGGGTGTCTTTGCTGTGCAGGGCTTTTTCAAAGGCGAATTGGTTGAAGAAAGCCCTGTGATTCTGCTCGCAGGCCCGTTTAAAGCTTTGCCACCCGAATTGAAGCATATGGTCTTTAATTGGGGTGAACTCACAGGTTCGGGCAAGGCCCAAGCCCTGGCGCTGGGTTATGGCAGCCTATTTAACCACGACAACCCCGCCAATCTGCGTTACAGCCCCAATCCAGAGAATTTGACGATGCGTTTTTACGCAGTGCGCGAAATTGCCCCCGGCGAAGAGCTGAGTATCAATTACAACGCCGGTGGCGGAGTGGCGGAGTGGAACGACGACAATTGGTTTCAGCGCATGGGGATTGTCCCATTGATCCAAGAGCGAGCCAGAAATGAATAAGTCCGGCTATAATCAAAACAGACGAAAAAAGTTCAGAATTTGAATAAAACGAAAGGGGGTGAGGCTTGGATGTCAGAATTTTTACCGCTGGAATCTCCTTTCGCCACATCCAGTAATACCTTTGCCATGGCTCAGTTGGTCGGCATGGTGCAACAATTGTCCCAGGCCCGCAGCTTAGAGACGGTTGTACAAATTGTGCGTGAACAAACCCGTCTGCTGACAGGTGCAGATGGTGTGACCTTTGTGCTGCGTGAAAATGATCTCTGTTATTACAAAGACGAAGAGGCAATTGGGCCGCTCTGGAAAGGGCAGCGTTTTCCATTGAGTGCCTGTATCAGCGGCTGGGTGATCCTCAACCGACAGCCAGCCATGATCGAAGATATCTACCAAGATTCCCGCATTCCTGCAGAGGCCTACCGTCCGACCTTTGTTAAAAGTCTGCTAATGGTCCCGATTCGCCAACAAAATCCCCTCGGTGCGATAGGCAATTATTGGGCCCAGCCTCACCGGACCACCCCAGAAGAGGTGGCATTGTTACAGGCCTTGGCTGATACCGTTTCGGTAGCACTGGAAAATGTGCAGCTCTATGCCGAACTCGAAAAACAAATCCAGACTTTGCAAAGCCAACACCTTCAAATTCAAACCCAACGGGACAGTTTGGAAGTCTTTACAAGGGCCCTGGCCCATGATCTCAAAGAACCAGTAAGAACCGTCAACGCCTTTCTGGAACGCTTGAATCAGCCCCAAACCCCTGCCGAAAAAAAAGCCGATTACGGTCGCTTTATTCAAAGAGCCTCACAACGCATGCAAACATTAATCGAATCTGTCTTTGATTATTTGCATCTCGATCAACCCGAAACAAGAAAGTGGGAAATGGCCGAGATGCAATTGCTGGCCCAGGCTGCAGCTGAAAATTTGGCCCAGCTCAGAGACGAAAAACAGGTTCAGATTTCGGTCTCCCCACTCCCCAGTTTAAAGGTCAATTCGGCACAGATGATTCAGGTCTTTCAAAACCTGTTCTCCAACGCCATTTACCATGGGAGCAAAGGACAAGATCTGCAGATTGAGATTTCAGCCACTTGTCAGGAAAATCAATGGCTATTTGCCATTCGTGACAACGGGATCGGTCTACCCGCAGAAGCGCTTGTTAAAATTTTCCAACCCTTTCAACGGCTCAATACAGCTCCTCAGCATTCAGGCTTGGGGTTGTCGACCTGCCGCAAAATTCTGGCGCTGCACGGAGGAGAAATGTGGGCTGAATCAGAACTTGGTCAAGGCAGTTGCTTTTACTTCAGCTTGCCGCTGCCCGAGTACGAATTGACGCCGGATCCGGAATTCAAAGTGGCATCGACCCCAGAAAACCCATTTCAAAGCGGGGATCTGGCCACTATTTTGCTCGTCGATGATGATGAATCTGATATCGAATTGGCCCGCTTGGCTCTGATTGATGATACTGGCATGCAATGCAATTTATCCGTGGCCTATAACGGCAAAAGTGCCTTAAACATGATTCGCGAAAGCCAGCAAACGGAGAAAAAGATCGACTTAATTTTGCTGGATATCAATATGCCTGGTATGAACGGATTTGAGTTTTTAACCGAGCTCCGCAACGATCAAAAACTCAAAGACATCGAGGTGATCATCTGCTCGGGTTCAAATTATGAAAAAGATCGGCAATCTGCGGCGGCGTTGGGCACCGCTGGATATCTGTTGAAGCCTCCGCGCTTTGAAAATCTGGTGCTTTTATTGCAACAGATTCCCCGCTTAAAGCTCTTTCAGGAAGCGGGTTATCACAAATTGTTGCGTGCCCCAAAGATCGCTTGATGGCTCCATGCCGCTGACAATTGGCCTGGTTCAGCTCAACAGTGGTGCCCGGCAATTTTTGCCCTATGTGGCAGGATTATTACAGGCCTACGTTCAGACCTATGCCCCAGTCCCCCAAGCCTATGTCTTTCTGCCTCCGCTCTCAGAGTTTGAATCCCTCGAAAAAAGTGTATCAGAACTGCTAACGGCAGATATTGTCGGCTTTAGCGTCTATGTCTGGAATATTGAAAGATCTTTGGCCATTGCCCGCCAGCTCAAACAGCTCAAACCCGAAGTATTGATAGTCTTTGGGGGTCCCCAAGTGCCGAATCAGGCTGAATCCTTTCTCAGACAACAGCCCCAGATTGACCTCTGTGTTCATGGCGAAGGGGAAGCCGCATTCTTGGCCATTTTGGAACAGACCCCAAAACGTGACTGGAGCGAAATCGCGGGGCTGAGTTATTTCGACAGCCACAGCACTTTTCACAGCACCCCCCAGGCTCCCAGGCGCAAAGCCCTGTCTGAACTGCCATCACCCTATCTCACGGGCGTGTTTGCAGACTTGATGGCCCAAGCACCAGCCGAACACGAATGGGCCATTCTCTGGGAAACCGCAAGAGGTTGCCCGTTCTCATGTACCTTTTGTGATTGGGGCTCAGCCACCCAGAGCAAGGTCAATGGCTTTGATCTGCCCCGGCTCAAAGCCGAATTGGACTGGTTTGGGCAACATAAAATTGGCTATATCTTTTGCTGTGACGCCAATTTTGGCATTCTCAAACGCGATCTGGAAGTGGCCGAATATGCAACCCAAGTTCGCAAAAAAACGGGCCATCCCCGCGCATTGGTGGTGCAAAACAGCAAAAACGTAACTGACCGTGCCTTTGCCGTACATCGCATTCTGGCGCAGGCTGGGCTGGATACCGATGTGACACTCTCGATGCAGTCCCTCAACCCCGAGGTGCTCAAAAAAGTCAAACGTGAAAATATCTCTCTGGATTATTTCCGGGAGTTACGGGTGAGATTGATGGGTGAAAATATCAAGGCCTATACCGACATGATTCTCGGATTGCCAGGAGAGACCTATCAAAGCTTTATCGACGGCATTTGCACCCTGATCGCCCACGGGCAATACCACGATATCCACATTTTTACAGCCGGGATTTTGCCCAATGCCGAAATGGCAGATCCCGCTTACCGGGCAGAACACGGCATTGAATCGGTCAAATCGCGCTGTGTCTATGTGCACAGCCCCGTTCTAAGCAGTCTGAATGAATCGATCTTCGAGTATCAGGAATTGGTAATTGCCACGGCCAGTCTTCCCAGACCTGACTGGGTCAAGGCCATGTCCTTTGGTTGGTTGGTGCATTTTTACTTTTTTAATCCTGGCTGCTTGCGCATGGCGGCCTTGATTTTACACCATAGCCAAGGCCTCAGCTACCGTTCTCTGTTTGAAAGCCTGATGCAACCCGGCCAAAGTGAACCTCTTTTGCAAGAAATCTGGGATTTTTTCTGCGCCAAAGCTGCAGCCATTCAAAACGGCGATTTTGAATATTGCCAAGGCCCAGAGCCCTATTATTTGGGGCAGTGGTGGTGGCCCCAGGAGTTTGTGATTCGGCGTTTGGTCTATCAGGGTCTCTTGCCCCGTTTTTATGCCGAAGTGCAAAGCAATCTCAAGCGCTTGTTGAGGTCGAAGGCCGCCGATAGGCCTCCTTTATTGTTGGAGGACTGTCTAAATTATAGCCAAACCTTTCTCACCCTCTTGCACCAGCAAGAGGTAAGGGAATTAAACCTGCATTACAATCTCTGGGAAGTCTATCAGGGGCTGCTGTGTGGCGAAAATTTGGCGTTAAGATCAGAGCAAACTCAATTCATCAAACCCTGGCAGGGAGCCCCTTATACCTTGCAACGATTGTCCGAATCGCCCTGATGAGAGCTTTTGTAGGACTTTTCTGATCTCTTTTGGAGCACTTCTCTGGTATTGCTCCTCTTTTGGAGCATTAGAATCAAAGCATATCAAACCAGGGAGAAAAAAAATGCAATTGGAATTTGCTCAAAATCAGGGGATTGCAGTCTTAAGCTTAAAAGGACAGATCAATGCTTTTTCAGCCTTTAAACTGGTTCAAGACGTGTCAGCAGCATTGGCCAAACACGATGGAGTCAAAGCCTGGGTTCTTGATTTAAGCCGCATGGATATGCGCGATAGCACAGGTTTAAACGCCTTTATGGCCTGCCTTCAAACCCTCCATTCTCAAGGGAAAAGTGTTAAATTGGCAGCACTTCAACCCCAAAGCCAAACACTTTTAAAGATCAGCCGGGTCCATTTTAT
>CAZRFI010000186.1:0-10027 GCA_964598905.1 uncultured Candidatus Sericytochromatia bacterium
TGCCAAAACCGATTGAGAGGTCAAAGACAGGGGTTGGTACAAAAACACCAAGGTGTGTTGGGGATTGAGCGGCAAATCCAGGCTGAATTTATTCACCGCAAAAAGAGTATCCTGCCCCCCCTGGCGCAGATAATCAAAGTTCGTATTGTTGCGACTGAACTGAATCTTGTGATCCAGTACGGCTAAAAAACCACTTTCGATGCTGGCACTCAAACGGGGGTATTTTTCCCAACTTTCTGCTTCCGCACGCACAGAACTTACACCGCCCAGGTACATTCCCAAAGACAGACCCAAAGCCAAAAAAGTCTGAAGACAGCTACGCATAAGAATCACTCCCGTTGAAAAGATCGAATTCCACCAGCTTAAAGGGGTACACAGGTCTGAAACAAGCAGATGGGATTGCCAGCGCAACAGACTGGCTGTGATAAGATAGAGTCAACTTTAATCGATTGAAAGCCATGCTATGAAACTTGAAACGCTGCTGCAGGAGCTGAATTGCAAACTGATTGGGGCTTCTGATATAGCCATCACCAGCCTCTGCTACGACTCCCGCAAGGCAGAACCGGGTTCACTTTATGCCTGTTTACCCGGCACAAAAACCGATGGCCATCAATTTATTCCCCAGGCCAGACAACAGGGAGCCACAGCCATTCTCTGCCAAAGTGAGTGGCTCCAAAAACACCCGCCAGAAAGTACTTCGGACTTGACTTGGATTGGCGTAGAGGATACCCGAGCCACTTTGGCAGAGATCGCGGCAGCTTTTTATGCCTATCCCTCTCGCCAACTCTCCTTGGTGGGAGTTACAGGTACCAATGGCAAAACCACCACCAGCCATTTGATCCGCTCTCTGCTCGAAAAAGCAGGTAGGCCCACAGGCCTGATGGGAACCCTGGGCTGTTTTTTTAAAGATCAGGAAATCCCGACAGGATTTACCACACCGTTTGCACCTGAACTCCAGCAAATCTTAGCCCAGATGAAAGCCGAAGGTGCACAAGCAGTGGCCATGGAATGCTCCTCCCATGCCCTGGAACAGCACCGCCTCGACGCCCTGGAGTTTGAATGCGCCATCTTTACAAATCTGACCCAGGATCATCTCGATTACCACGGAGATATGCAAACCTACGCGGCAGCCAAGCAAATTTTGTTTGAAAAACTGCTCAAACCCACAGGCACAGCCCTGCTCAACCGCGACGACCCGCAGGCCGAGGCCTATGCGCGCGTGAGTCGCGGAAAAGTACTCACGTATGGTCTTTCAGCCCAGGCCGGTTTGCGTGCCAGCGCTCCCGATTACGGTCTGGCAGGCGTGACCTATACCCTGCATTGGCAGGGGCAAACCCACCGGGTTGAATTGGCCCTGCCCGGCCATTACAATATTCTCAACTCTCTGGCCGCATTGGGAACGGGTCTGGTCCTCGGGCTGGATTTGGAAACTCAAATACAAACGCTGAAATCCCTGCCTGGCGTTCCAGGCAGACTGGAAGTGGTGACCAGGACCGATCACCCCTTTACTGTTTTGGTCGATTACGCCCACACACCCGACAGCCTGCAAAATGTCTTGGCCACGGCCCGGCAATTTACCCGTCAGCGCCTACTCTGTGTCTTTGGCTGTGGCGGCGATCGCGACAAAAGCAAACGCCCGCAAATGGGTGCCATTGCCGCTGAGTTGGCGGATTTCAGCTGGGTTACTTCCGACAATCCGCGCAGTGAAGCCCCCGAAGCCATTCTGGCAGATATTCTGACCGGAATTCGTTTACCAACAAAAGTCCAGACCGAAGTGGATCGTCAATCTGCGATCGAAAAAGCCCTGGCTGCCGCCCAATCCGGCGATGTCGTGATCATTGCTGGAAAAGGACACGAAACCTATCAGATCTTTCAAGATCGGACGGTACATTTTGATGACCGCGAAGTGGCGCGCCACTGGCTGGAAAGGAACCCATAAGCCATGCCTGTATCTTTGATTCACCGAGCCATCCGGCTCAAACAACAATTGGTGGACTTTGGCCGAAAAAACTTTGGCGAAGCTTATCTCCAAGCCCAAGCCCAACTCTATCATGCTCAAACAGAACTCAGCGAAGACGAACGCCTGGCCTTTGATACCTGGTTTGTACTCGAACATCTTTTGCCCGACCACCGCACCGTGCTCTCGCATTTTCTCGAAGTCTGGGAAGATGGCGCTGATCTGGTGATCGCTGAGCAATGGCATATGGTGATCCAGGGGATTTTTCAGGTGCGCCAACTCCTGGCCTATAACCACTTTGAATTGTTTAACCTGGTCAACGAAGTGAGTTATACCGTTGCCAGCAACCCTGATTCACCCTTACCGCTCGAAAAAGGGGAGTATATTGCCGCTCGGATTTTGCCCTTTCAGGATCATCACCTCTTTGTGGGCACCATTGATCGCCTGCCCACACGCAAAAAAAACGAACTCTATGAATTGGTGGCCGAAATTCAACTGCAAAACCCGCGAATGGCCTTTATCGACAATAAAGATCGGATCGAACAAGCCTACCGCATCCAATTGGATGAATACCAAGACTTTGTCTCGTTTTTCGGCTCTGACGAAGTGATTTTAAACGGCACAGAACTGCCCGAAAAAATGCGAGAATTTTACCATTACCGCTATTTTCAAAAGCGCAGCCAAGAGACTGGGGCCACCATTGCCCGGGCTTTTCAGGAAAAATACCACCAATTGCCCCCTTCTCCCAGCTTTGACTTTTTGCCCGATCTCGAAAGCCAAGAAAACCTGGGCCTGATCTATGACAAGACCGAAGGCATGGTTTTTTTATTGCAATATGGCCGCTTGCGGGAAATTTTTTCGCGAAGTGACTTTAAAAAAATTAAAAACTGGCGCCAGGTCGTTCAGGGCTATCTCGAAGATCCAGCGATCTCCTCTCTGCCCTTTAAACGCCTGGGCAAAGAGTTCCCCGAGAACACCCAGGCCGTGTTTAAAGCCCTGCTCAAGCGCAAATCCTTCTCAATTGAAGACGATTTGCCTTTTTTGATCAAGCACTACAAACCAATGGAGGTGATGACCCACCTGACCCCCGCCATCATTCCTTCTCTGGTCAAAAGCAAAACCTTCCTCAAATCTCTCAAAACCGGGAGCAAATGGTAATCCATGGACGTTGAAATTTGTTTTAAAGAGACCCTCAGCAAGCGCATTCTGCGCTTAACGCGCTTTATTTGCCGCCATCGCGGCGTGCATTATAGCGATGATGAATCCATGCCCCGCCGCATCCGGTATGAGAGCGAAAATACTGCACTGTCTTTTTTACAGCCCGCGCCCGCCCAGACACATCTGGTGGGAGATATTCGCCTGCACCGCCAGTTTTATTCGCGCCACCTCGAATTTGAGCGCAGCGTCGTTGTCTATCTGCCACCGAGCTACAAGACCCACCCCTATAAACGCTATCCCGTTTTGTATATGCACGATGGCAATAATGTCTTTGACCCACGTACCTCTTTTGCGGGCGTCTCTTGGGAAGTCAACGACACCGTAGAAAGACTGGTCAAAGAGGAAAAACTCGAAGAGGTCATTGTGGTAGGCATATACAATACCCCTGCCCGGCTCTACGAATACACCTGGACCCCCATGAACCTCGATGGCGAACATATGCAAGGTGGCCACGGCAAAAAATACGCCCGTTTTTTGGTGCGTGAGCTGAAGCAATTTATCGACAAAGAATACCGCACTCTCACTGATCGCCAAAACACGGCGATCATGGGCTCATCCTTGGGGGGGCTGATTAATTTTTATGTGGGCCGTCACTATTCTGACGTCTTTGGCAAAATTGCGATTATGTCTCCCTCTTTTTGGTGGGGCAATGGCATCGCCTATAAACACGCCCAAAATTATCCGCAGGATCTCAAAATCTGGATGGACATCGGGATCTATGAATGTGGCTCCCATCAGCCCAAAGCCAACGAATATATTCTCAGACAAACCCGCATGATGCGCGAGGCCCTGCTCAAACAGGGCTACCAAGAAAACATCAATCTGCGCTATTTTGAAGACCCCCACGGCCACCACAACGAATATTCCTGGGGCAAACGCCTGCACCGTCCTCTGCTGTTCTTTTTTGGCAAAGATCAAAAGTCGGCGGATCTTTCTGGCTGAAAAAGCGCTGCGATCTGCGCCGATCGAATTAACATCTGCGACAATTCCCGGTAAACTGAGTCAAGGATACGCAATCTCAGCTTACTGGTTTTCACCTGTGAGGTAGCTTGCGGTGGCGTTGAATGCGTCTATTGAGCGGTGTTATACTGCTTCGCACACGTACTCAGAATTGTATCCCGCACAACTGCAACTATCCTGAAACCTGTCACCTTTAAACCGTGGCGTTCTGGTTTCTTCTGGTAAGCGGAATTCAAAAACTGGTGAATTATGAAAGGAATTACGACATGAGCGTCGTTTCAATGAAACAACTGTTGGAGGCCGGTGTACACTTCGGCCACCAAACCCGTCGCTGGAACCCCAAAATGAAGCGTTTCATCTTTGATGAGCGCAATGGCATCTACATTATCGACCTGCAGAAAACCATGCACCAACTGAACGAGGTCTATGACGAAGTTAAACGTCGGGCCCAAGATGGTCAGCGGATTCTGTTTATTGGCACCAAAAAACAGGCCAAAGAATCGATCATGGAAGAAGCAGATCGCTGCGGAATGCCCCACGTCAGCCACCGCTGGCTCGGCGGCATGCTGACCAATTTCAGCACGATTCAAAAGCGTGTGAGCTACCTCAAAGACCTGCAAAAACAGGAAAATGAAGGCGAATTCGAAAAACGCACCAAAAAAGAAGCCCTGAACCTGCGCCGCAAAATGGAAAAGCTGGATCGGGTCCTCGGTGGGATCGTCAACATGAATGAACTGCCCGACGCCGTTTATATCGTTGACCCCAAAAAAGAATATATCGCCGTTGAAGAAGCCCGCAAACTGGGTATCCCCATCATTGGCATCGTCGACACAAACTGTGACCCCGATGTAATTGATTACCCAATTCCTGCCAACGATGATGCGATCAAAGCCGTGCGCTTGATCTCCTCACTGATGGCCAATGCCGTGCTCGAAGGCCGCAGTATGGCCAAAGACGTGGAAGATGCCATGATGGCCCAGGCCGCTTTGGCAGCCCAGCATGCTGAAGCCCCTGCCGCTGAAGAGGGTGTTGCCCCCGAAGCAGCCCCTGCTGAAGCGGCTCCTGCAGAAGCCGCTGCACCTGAAGCAGCTGCGCCTGCCGTTGAAGCGCCCGTGGCTGAAGTTGCTCCCGTTGAAGAAGCAGCTGTTGAAGCAACAGTTGAAGCCGATGCAGCGGTTGTGGGTCAGGTTTAAACCTCCCCCCGCTTAAGTAAAGAAAGGATAGATCATGAGTATTTCTGCTGAAATGGTAAAAACCCTGCGTGAAAAAACCGGGGTAGGAATGATGGAATGCAAAAAAGCATTGCTCGAAACCGAAGGTGATCTGGAAAAAGCCCAGGATTATCTGCGCAAGAAAGGGCTGGCCGATGCGGCCAAGCGGGGGGATCGCACCACCGCAGAAGGCCTGATCGAAGCATATATCCATATGGGTGGCCAAATTGGGGTTATGTTGGAATTGAATTGTGAAACCGACTTTGTCGCTCGCAACGAAACATTCAAAACCCTGGCCAAAGACATCGCCATGCACATTGCAGCCAGCAATCCGCTGTATGTAAACAAAGAAGAAGTCCCTGCCGAATTGGTCGCCAAAGAAAAAGAAATTCTGATGGCCCAGCCCGACATGGCTTCCAAACCCGAAAATGTGCGTGAAAAAATTATCGAAGGCCGGATTGAGAAATTCTATGAGCAAATCTGCTTATTGAACCAGCCTTTCGTCAAAGATCCTTCGCTGAAAATTGCAGATTTGGTCAATAAATCAATCTCCACTCTCGGCGAAAAGATCCAGGTGAAACGCTTTACCCGTTTCTCCGTTGGCGAGAATTAAACTCCATGCCCACTCCTGTGTCTGATCTGACAGAAAGCCCGGCCGCTGTGTCTGGCAAGCCCGTGTTTAAGCGGGTCCTGATCAAACTGAGTGGCGAGGCCCTGATGGGAAACCGGGGCTACGGAATTGACCCAGCTGTGGTTCGTTCCGTGGCTTTGCAAATCAAGGCTGTTGTCTCTCATGGAGTGGGTGTCTCCGTGGTGGTGGGAGGTGGAAACATCTTCCGGGGTCTCGCTGGCAGCGCTGCTGGCATGGACCGCACCACGGCAGACACGGTGGGAATGCTTGCAACAATCATGAATGCATTGACCTTGCAAGACTCCCTCGAAAAAGAAGGCATTATCACCCGTGTGCAGACGGCAATTGAAATGAGCAAGGTTGCCGAGCCCTTCATTCGCCGCAAAGCCATCCGTCATTTGGAAAAAGGCCGGGTCGTGATCTTTGCCGCAGGCACCGGTAATCCGTATTTTTCAACGGACACAGGCGCAGCCCTGCGGGCGGCGGAGATCAATGCCGATGTCATTTTTAAAGCCACCAAAGTTGATGGGGTCTACACCAGTGATCCTGTCACCAATCCCGATGCCGTGCGTTATACCCAGATCTCGTATATGGACGTGATTAAACAGGGCATCAAAGTTATGGACACCACAGCCATTTCTCTTTGCATGGAAAACAGCATTCCGATTCTGGTTTTCAGACTTGAGGACGAAAATATGGAACGTGCCATTATGGGTGAACCTGTTGGCACCTTGGTAGGAGGAAAAGAAAATGAGTGAAGATCTTGAAGAAGAAGCCCTTTCAATTCAATTAGAAGCCGAAGAAAAAATGGAGAAATCAATCCAGAGTATTCGCGTCGAGTTTCAATCGATTCGCACAGGCCGGGCCAACCCGGCTTTGCTCAACCGCATTCACGTGGAGTATTATGGTGCCGCGACGCCTCTGCAGCAATTGGCCTCCATTTCGGTGCCGGAACCCCGAATGTTGGTGATCCAGCCCTTCGACAAAAGTGCCTTACAAGAGATCGATAAAGCCATTCAAAAATCGGATTTGGGTATTGCGCCCAATAACGATGGCAAAGTCATTCGTCTGAATATTCCACCTTTGACCGAAGAGCGCCGCCGGGACTTTGTCAAATTGGCCAAAAAGATCGCAGAAGAGGGCAAAGTGGCCGTGCGCAATGTGCGCCGTGATGCCAACGACCAGATCAAAAAGCTCGAAAAAGACAAACACCTGCCCCAGGATCAATCCAAAGACCATCAGGAACAATTGCAAAAATTGACCGATCGCTTTATTGAGCTCTTGGACAAAGTGGCTTTGGAAAAAGAAGCAGAGATTATGGAACACTGATCGCTTGTTATTCACCAAAATTTTAAGCGGTGTCGTTATTGGCGCCGCTATTATTCTTTCTGTTCTCTTTTTCAAGCTGGCTTGGCTCTTGATGGTGATTTTTCTCTCTGTCACAGGCACCCACGAGCTGTTTAAGATGTTACAAAAAAAGGGCTATCGGGCCCAATTTTTGCTCCCTGCCTTTCTCAATCTGATCATGCTGATCACTGTCTATCTCTTGGTCGATTCGGACTTCTCCAAAATTGTCGACAATTGGAGTGTGGGCCATGCCCAGGTCATCTCGCTCTTAAATATGCTGGTGATGTTCTCTGCCCTGACACTGATCACCCGCAGTCTTTTTTTGGTACCCAGGGCCACCATCCCAGAATTGGGCTTGCCCCTGTTTCAAATCGCCTATCTGGGCTGGTTTCCCACCTTTTTTATTCTGCTCAGGTCGATTCCCCAAGGCGAGTTTTTTCTGGTCTGGGGTCTCACCAGCGTGGCCTTTTCAGACATCGGTGCCTACTTCGCTGGCAAATACCTGGGTAAACGTCCCTATTTTCAGCATCTCAGCCCCAATAAAACCCGCGAAGGCGCTATCGGCGGGATTGTCAGCAGTGTGGGCATGGCCTTTTTCTTGGCCTGGATTTTTGGCAAGTGGTTACCGATGCCCTGGTACCACACCTTGATTCTCGCCACCGGTGCCGCCTGCCTGGGCCAAGTGGGCGATCTGGTTGAATCATTGATCAAACGTGATGCGGACGTCAAAGATTCTGGCACTTTTATCCCCGGCCACGGGGGCATGTTGGACCGCATTGACAGCTATTTATTGCTGGCCCCCTTTTTGTATTATTATCTCGTCAATTTTGTGCTTTGAGCGGCTTGACGAGCATAGGCAAAGCCCACAAAAACCCACAGCCATAAGCCAAATGCAGGGTGGGAAAAATCAAGAGCAGGGCTGGAAAAAAGTGAAAAGCCGAACGGGCCTGTCGCAGAGCGAAGCAGAGATCTGCGAATAAATACAAGCTGACAATGCCTGCCAATACATACCCGCCCCAAAGTGTGAACAGACTCAAACTGAGCGACCCCAACAGACTCAGCACAAACAAAGCAGGAATCAGGTGTCGCAATTGTAAACTTTCAGGGTATTGGCGCAAGACCCTGATTTTCCAAAACCCGTATTGGTAATACTGTTTCCAGAGCGATCTCAGCGAGCCACGGGTATAATAATTGGCCTGAATGCGTGGGTCCAACCAGATCGTATAACCGGCGGCACGCACACGGTAATTGTACTCATCGTCTTGGTTGCGGGTCAGCTCTTCGTTAAAATAGCCGACTTTTTCAATGACCTCGCGGCGATAGGCACCAAAAGCCAGGGTATCGACCTCACAGGCGACATTCGTATAGCGAAAGAGGGCATTGCCCACCCCAAACGGAGAGCTCATACCCAGAGCAATTGCCTGGGCCATCGGGGTTTCTCCCAGATTATTCAGCCGCCCCCCGACACAACCGGCGTCGGTCTGGGCCAAAACTTCGAGACAGAGTTCCAGGTAATTTGGGGAGATCTCACAGTGGCCGTCCACCCGCACAATCACATCGCCGGAGGCCTGCTTTAAACCAATATTCATGGCGTAAGGGGCCGTTTGTTTGGGGTTATCCAAAAGCAAAATCCGTGGATGGGCGGCTTGAAGCTGTCTCACGGTTTCACGGGTCTGATCAGTGGACATGCCATCAATCACCAGAATTTCGATCTGTTCAGACGCCCATGTTTGATTTAATACACTCTGCAAACAGCGCTGGATATAGGCTTCTTCATTGCGAATTGGGATTAGTACACTGACACGAATCAAGCCTGAGAACGCTCCAGAACATGCTGAAAAATCACATCAAATTCACGCATTCGGGCCCCCCAATCGTGAAGAGGAGCAATCGCATTGGCCAAATTGACCTTTTCTTCGCGGGCCGCAGGTCTGGCCAAAAGAAAGTCAATTTTTTCGAGCAAATCGGCTTCATTGCTCCAACTTTCAAACCCCTTTCCCACCACAGGATCATCATTTTTGCCCATGTCTTCGACCAAAAAACAGCTTTGGGTCGGCATCACCTCAAATAAACGCGTAGGCAAATAGGTCTCATCAATGGCATGAATATGCAAGCTCAGACGCGATTGGTTATAAATCAAATTGACCTGTTCAGGCCGCCAACTTTGGCTGACAAAGAGATTGTATTTTTTCTCTTTGAGCAGGTTTAAAATCCGGACCCGTCGGGGAGATAAGCCCCCAATAAAACACAGATCATATTGGAAAGGCACATCAAGACGTTTATAAAAATGGGAATTAAAGGCATTGTGCAGACGTTGGCTGGGCAAGTGGTGGGCCTGGCACCAATCATAGGTTTGTTGGCTGTGAGCAATCACAAAATCAGGGGGACGGGTACCTTCGAGCAGATGCTGTTGGGATTGTAAATTGGCTTCCGAAGCCATATAGACCAGCGGCTTATCAAAGCTTTCAAGATGACGGGGGTCAAAGGGAATTCCGTTTTGAATAAAAATCAGATCCGTTTGGGCGCGGTATTTTTTCCAATCGGACTGAATCCGCCAGGGCAGGCGGCTGCGAAAATTCGAGCGAAAAAGGGTGTGCCCCAAAGCCGCCAAGCCTTCAGCCATGGGGTATTCCGCTCGCCATTTGCGGCCATCAAAGACCCCATAATACAAAATGTTCACGGCAGTTTTCCTGTCTGAAAGAG
>CAZRFI010000187.1:0-7485 GCA_964598905.1 uncultured Candidatus Sericytochromatia bacterium
GGGTATTGAGAAAATGCTGAAATGGTTTAAAATAGGGGTAGCTGACATTTGGGGGTGAAGATGAACCGTATTCATGCGATTGTAATCTGTTTGGGCTTGGTTGCTTGCCAACCTTTACCCTCCCATCCGGGTAGTTCTCCCAACCCAATGCCTTCAAAAACAGTCTCACCTGTTCAGTCCAGTGCCTTGCCCTCTTTTGCTCCAAGCCCCACCTCTTCTGCAAGCCTGATAGAACCAGAGTTTTCTTCCCCTCCTTTTTCTGCCAACGGTATCACCATCACTCCCTTTGCTGGAAGTCGCACGCGGGGGTATAAAGATGGCCCCGCTTTGGATGCTCAATTTGGCAATACAATTGGAAAGCCCTGTCAAGACAGCCGTGGTAATCTCTATATCCCTGATCGCACCTATTTGCGCAAGCTGTCAGTAGAGGGGGGGGTCTCAACTGTTGCGGGTACTGCGGATGCTGGCTTTAGAGATGGGCTTGCCCTTGAGGCCCAATTTAACTTTATCAATTCCTGTGCAGTAGATTCCAAGGGCAATATTTATCTGGCAGATTTTAGTAATCTTCGGGTGCGCAAGCTGAGCCCTGATGGGATTGTTTCCACCTTTGCGGGCACAGGGATGCCTGGATATGCCGATGGCCCTGCTGATCAAGCTTCTTTTCAGAGTGTTAAAAATGTCTTATTGGATGAAAAAAATAACCGCTTACTGGTCTATGTTTATAATTCTCTCAGAGAAATAGATCTGACAACGGGTATCGTCAAAACTGTGTTTGAGCAGCGCTATCAGGAGAGTCCGACTGGAACGTTTACAGGTTTTAAAGATGGGCCTTTAAATCGTTATCTTGATACGGATAGTTCTTTAGATCTAACTCTCGATCCCGCCACCTCAACTTTATATTTGCTTGACCGTGATAATCATGGGCTGCGTAGCTTCAAGGACAATGTACTTTTTACTCTTGCGGGGGGAGCGCGTTATCGGCAATACACAGATGGCCAGGGAAAGGATGCTTACTTTGCACAACCGAATGATCTTGCCTTTGAGCCTGAACGCAAGCTGATTTTTATGATGGATCATTCAGGCATTCGTTTGGTTAGCCTGGAAGGTCGAGTGAGAACCCTGGCTCTGCCTGGCCAACAGGGTATCGATATTTTTCCAATCAATGTGATTTTAAACGGTAGCCAGTTTTTATATCTCAAAAGCAAAAATGAGCTGTTAATTATTCCTGGTGATAGCCCAATCTACACCTTTAATGCACTTTTTTACAAAGTTACTTTGCCAGATGGCCCTCTGCCTGAATTAAAATTATGAGTAGTCGTTGAGGTTCAGTGAGGGTAAAGATGGGACGTACTCATGTTGTTGCGATTTGTTTGCTTTTGGTTGCTTGTCAGCCATTACCTCCCAATCCAGGTAGCACGCCCAATCCACAGGTTTCCATTACAATGCCATCTATTCAGCCCTCTCAAGTGGTTGCTTCTCCGTCTCCTGTACCCAGTATGTCTCCTTCTGTGGGCGTCTTGCCCACCTCCACCCCTTTGCCTGATCCTGATGCCACGCAGCAATTTCCTCTGTTTCATCCACCGCAGCTCTTGATTAAGGGGCAAGTAGGTTCTGAAGATGGTCCAATTGGGCAAGCCAAAATAGCCTTTTTTGGCTTGCGTACGTTTGATAAACAGGGAAGTTTGTATTTTGATTCTTTGGATGGCCGTATTCGCAAAATCACAAACGAAGGCCAGGTTAAAACTGTTTTAGGGACAGGAGTCAGTGGTTATAAAGATGGCTTAGCAAACGAAGCGCAATTGAGCTATTCTTCGGATGTTGCTTTTGACAGCAAAGGTAATCTCTGGTTTTTGGATTATAAAAACGGGGTTTTGCGTTGGCTGAGCCCTGATGGCCGTGTTTTTACCCATGCTTGGAAAAACGATAAAAGGGAATCCCCTTTTTTTGATCTTCAAAGTTTAGCGATTGATTCGCAAGACCAGATCTATGTCGTAGATAAAGTGCAAGATCCTGTTTATTATCTATTTAGAACTTCAGGAGAGCTTATTTTTAGCTTGAAATCCAGCTCAACAGAGGTTTGTTCCAATTCATATCACCCTAATTTTAGCTCCTGTATTCGAGAGGGGGGGAGTTTGGTCTTGGATCAGCAAGAGAGACCTTATATTTTTATTGCGTATACCGCTGGGATTGTCAGAATTGAAGATAAAAATAGAGTAGTGCCGATTGCAGGAACAAGAGCCAGTTTCCCAAATATCATTAAATCTGATTTTATTTCCTCATTTTTTATTAACAAGATGATCTATTCTAAAACCCAACAGATGTTTTTTCTTTTGGAAAGACACAGTGGGTGTGTTCGTACACTCACGCTTGATGGAAAACCCGGTACACTGACATCGTGTGACCGCGCGACTCAACCCTTTGAAATCACTGCGATGGCCTTACATCCCAGTGAAGAGGTTTTGTATGTGAGTACTGGTAATGCTTATGTGGGAGAAGAGCCCCGCCTGTATAAAATCAGCCTGACAGACAAACCCCCTTCAGCTTATAAACCGTGATCGGTCAATTGCATCTATAAAACAAGCCCAAAATCCTTTGCCCAGTTTGCAAACTGTGTTAACTTAGCTGCATGTTTTTCTCTGAAAGGGCTCTATTCATGTCAAACCCCAACGATATCCCATTGGCCAATCCCCTGGCCAGCGATCTCAATGTGCAGGCGCAATTGGTCAGCATGTACCGTGTGCGCGGCGATAAATACCACGCGATTGTGGACTTTGGCTATGCGCCGCCACTGATGCCCGACGAGGCCGAGGGTTTGAATGCCCATCCGGCCCAGGTACACACCCGGCTGGCGATTCCCTACGAATTGGTCGATCAGCTGATACAGACCCTGGATCGGACCTCAGAGGCTGCAGCCAAGTTTCACGGCCAAACTTAATTGTCGAGATAGGCGCCGAGGGCGGAGAGGCCGGTTGCAACCACACCCAGGCCAATGCTGACAGGGGTGGAGATCAAGGTGCCTGCGCCTGTGATAGCGCCTGCGCCATTGACCACAGCAGTGGTGCCATCCACGGTGGCGGCAAGGGCAAAGGCGATAGAGGCGCCCACATTGCCGCGTTTGCCTGCTTCAATGCTGTGCTCGACGCCTTTGTACGCGAGATAACCGGCGGCAGCAGCGCCCAGACCGGGAGCGGCGACAGAGGCGATGCGGCCCACGCCATAAGCGGCACCGTGAGAAATGGCTGCGCCTGCGGCATGTTCAGCGGCGCGCACACCTGCATGTTCAGCTGCTCTGACTGCGCCGTGTTCGGCGGCCCTGACTGCACCATGTTCGACAGCACGGGTGGCGCCACTTTGGGCAGCTCGGGCAGCGGCCCGTGTGGCGGCGCGGTGGGCCAAATGATGCACGCCGTGTTCTGCGGCATGGTGGGCGGCGTTGACACCCACGTCATGGGCCAAAACCCCTGCGACGGTGGGCGGCGCATGGTGCTCGCCGTGTTTTTCGGCGGGCTTTTCAGCGGGTTTGGGGGTGTCTGCTTTGGCTTTGGGGGCTTTGGCTGGGGTGGGTTCTTCGGGAAAGAGGCTGCAAATTTGGGGCTCTTTGGCTGCTTTGGGAGGCAGACAGATATTGCTGGGGGCCGGTTCGCAGCTTTGGCTCGCAGGAGAACAGACAGGGGCGGGGGTGGCATTGGGTTTGCCCGTTGGTGCAGGGGTGCTCACGGGGGGAACGGGGGTATAAGGGAGGGAGGACGTGCCAATTTTCGCCATGGGATTCATCTGCCTTTAAATGAAATAAGATGCAATAGATCAGTTATAACCCGTTTCTGATTGAAACTTAACTGGATTTAACAGAAGTTTTACATAAGTCCTGCTCGTTTTTGTCAAGCAGAGTCAAATAGAGCTTTTCCACGGCTTGGCAATAGTCGGCTCCTTGGCAGAGGATGGATCCTGCCAATCGTGGGCGCAGGGCCTGGCGCCAGAAGCTTAAACCCGCGCGGTCGGCGGCCCATCTCAGGGCTGTCTCGATATAGTCTTGGGGGCTCTGGGCCAGCCAGTGTTTTAAGTCCAGGGGCTTGAGAATGCTGTCTCCGGCGCGGGTGCCGCCTTCCAAACAAATCACCGGCACCCCCATCCAGAGCGCCTCGCAGGTACTCACCCCCCCCTGATAGGGAAAGGGATCCAAGGCCAGATCGAGCTGATTGTAAAAATGCAGGTGTTCCCAGAGCGAGCTGTGCCCCAAAAGCCTGACTTTTTCCACAGGAATTCCACAGCTCTGCAAGCGCGCTTTTAAAAGACTTTGCACATGGGGCAATTCCAAACCACTGAATTTGAGCAAAAGTCGGCTTTCGGGCAGGGCCTGTAATAAATGACCCCAGGTTTCGAGGCTGGCCCGGCTAAATTTAAACGGGTTATTGCCACAGCCAAGCGTTATTTCTTTCTGGCTTAAACAAGGGGGGGCCGCCACTTCGGCCTTGTGGTGCAATGCTGTGGGAAACCAATGAAAGACCTGGGGCAAATAGAGCAGGGGTTCGCTGTTCCAGCCTGGGTTTTCAGGCGGGCTCAGATTCAGGTCTGTGACCCGGCCCTGCAGGCAAGAGAGCCCTGTGCTGGCGCCAAAGCCGAAGCCCGTGAGCTGAATCGGCACCACTTGGCGGGCCAAAACTCCCAGGCGGTGGCCGCCTGTGATCCCAGACAGATCCACCAGGATATCTAAATCTTGGGTTTGAATATATTCAGCCAGGGCGTTTTCACTCAGGGCTTCGACGGCGTGCCAGCCGTCGGCCTGCTCGCGAAACCAATTACGGGCACTGCTTTTGCTGTCATTTTCTGGCAGAGGCCGGGTTGAAAAGAGATGCAATTCAAAGCGCTGGCGATCAGCGTATTCAAACAGCGCGCTGTAGGTATTTGTTGCCGAGTGTTGGCCAAAATCCCCCGAGAGATAACCCACGCGCAGCCGCCGCTTTGGTCTCCCTGTCGCTTTTTCTGAGTGCTTGCTTGCGTCTTGGCAGGGCTGAATTGAGCTGGGCTGAGCTGGGTCCGCTGGGTCCGCTGGGTAATATGGCCGCATAAAACGGGTTTCCCAGTTTTGGTAGATCGCCGCTTGGCGCAGAGGATCGGCACTCACGGCCAGTAAATAAAAGCGTAGCAATTGCCAGAGTTCTTGCGGGCAATCGGGCAGGGCACAAGCTGCCTCTAACCAGGCGACGGCTTCGTCGGGCTGGCCGGTATCGAGCAAAATCTGGCAGGCATTTTGACAGGCTTCCCAGCGGCCGGGCTGGATCTGCCAGGCTTGGCGATAATGGGCCAGGGCCTCGCCCCAGCGCAGGCTGTCGTGCAAAAGCAAGCCCAGTTGAAAATGGCTCTCGCTGCTTGTCGGAGCGATCTGCAGGGCTTGCTGGAAATGGCGCTCGGCCTCGCCAAGCTGGTTTTGCAAAAAATAACAGAGTCCCAGATTGTGCTGGGCGCGGTGGGTGAAGTTGGTTTGCAAGGGGTGGGTCTTCAGCAGGGAGTGAAAGAAAATTTCTGCGGCCCGAAACTGGTTGGCCTGGGCCAGTTGCAGGCCCCATTGCAATTGCAGTTCGGGCAGGTCTTTTAAGTATGCGCAGCAGGTTTCCCATTGCCCGGTCTCAAAAGAGTGGCGGGCCTGTGCCAAAGCTGACGGTGTCTCGTTCATGGTGGCCTTTCTCTGAGCATACCATTTTCGCTCTGCTGTGTTGGGCACTTTTTTATGCTAGTATGTGGCACAGATGCAGATCTGTTACAGAAAATGAGGCAATTAATATCTTATGACAGAACCCGGTTTTACCCAATTTCCCGATCTGGCCAGTGAACAAGTTGGCGGCGTGGCGATCTTTGCCAACGACGAATTTTTTGCCGAAAAAGAAAACCTGCTCAAACCCGGTCGGGGCGTGTTTATTCATGATAAATACACCGATCGCGGCAAGTGGATGGATGGCTGGGAAACCCGCCGCAGCCGGGTGCCCGGTTATGATTGGTGCCTGCTTAAATTGGGGATTCCCGGCATCATTCATGGCTTTGACGTAGACACCAATTTTTTCTTGGGCAATTACCCCGAACATTGCTCCATCGACGCCGCTGCCCTCGAAGGCGATCCCAGCGTGGACGAATTGCAAGCCGCCAAATGGGTCGAACTTGTTCCTAAGTCCCGCTTGCAGGGTGGCAGCCGCAATTTCTTTGCCAGTCAGAGCCGCGAGCGCTGGACACATTTGCGCTTAAATATCTATCCCGATGGCGGTGTGGCCCGCTTTCGCGTGCATGGCGAAGCCGCTCCCGATTGGAGCCAATTTGGCGATGAGGCCCTGATCGATCTGGCGGGCATCCAAAACGGCGGCCAGGTCTTGATCTGCAACGATATGTTTTTCAGCCCCAAAGACAATTTAATTCTGCCCCGCCGTGCGGCCCATATGGGCGAAGGCTGGGAAACCCGCCGCCGCCGCGAGCCCGGCAATGACTGGCTGATCCTGCGTTTGGGTGCGCCGGGCTATCTGCGTGAGATCGAAATCGACACAGCCCATTTTAAGGGCAATTATGCCGATGTCTGCTCGATCGACGGCTGTCTGATCGAAGAGCCCGTGCCTGTGGATTTTCTCACCAGCCGCAGTTTGCAATGGACCGAAATTCTGCCCGCACAAAAATTGCAGGCCGACCATATTCACACCTTTTCCGAGTTAAACGCAGGCAACCAGCTGTTTAACCACCTGCGTCTGAATATCTTCCCCGATGGCGGTATTAGCCGTCTGCGCGTCAGAGGCCAGATCAGCCGTCTTTCGCGTTTTAATCATCGACCCCTGCCGCTGCTGCGCGCCGATCTGACCCGCTGCTGTGGCTCCAGTGAATGGGTCGATCTGATGTTGCAACAGGCCCCCTTTGAATCTGTTGAGCAGGTCTACCGCTTGGCTGAGCAGGTCGCAGACAGCCTGACTGCCGAAGATTGGCTCGAAGCCTTTACCCACCATCCCCAGATTGGCGATGTGGAGTCATTGCGGCAAAAATTTGCCCATACGGCAGATTGGGCCGCCTCTGAGCAATCTGGCAGTGCCGCTGCCTCTGAGGCCACTTTGCAGGCCTTGGCGGAGGGCAATGCGGCCTACCTGAAAAAATTTGGCTTTATCTTTATTGTCTGTGCCACAGGCAAAAGTGCCGAAGAGATGTTGGCCTTGCTGCAAGCGCGTTTGCCGAATGACCCCGAAAAAGAGCTGGGCATCGCTGCGGGTGAACAGCGCAAAATTACCCATCTGAGACTGGAGAAATTATTGGCATGAGCACACTTTCAACCCATGTTTTGGATACGTCTACAGGCCGTCCCGCAGGCGGACTGACCCTGATGCTGGAAAAACAGAGCCAGCCTGAGGCCTGGAAGGCCTATTGCCAAGCCCGGATCAAAGGCGAAGCCGCTGAAAAACCCAGCTGGACCCGCCTGGCCCAGGGCGTGACCAATGCCGATGGGCGCTGTCCAGAATTGTTTCC
>CAZRFI010000187.1:7585-10004 GCA_964598905.1 uncultured Candidatus Sericytochromatia bacterium
GGGTTGCCGGGCTGCGATTGGCAAGATCCCCCCGAGCTGATTCTGCGCCTGATGGACGAAGCCGGGATTGCGCGGGCTGTGGTCATGACCTATTGCGACGCGCCGCTGCAACACGAGAGCTATGACCCGCTGACTTATGTGCGCGAGGCCTGTCAGCGTTATCCCGAGCGCCTGATTGGCTTTGCCCGTTTAGACCCCGGAGCCCCGGAATCCGTTTTGCTTTTGGAGCAGGCGATCACTGAGTGGGGCTTTCAGGGGCTCAAATTGCACCCTTTTGGCTACCGCCAGCAGCCCGACAGCCCAGATACGCTCAAGCTCTTGCGCAAGGCGGCAGAACTTGGCGTGCCCACACTCTTTCACTGTGGCGACGAAGACTATACCTTGCCCCTGCAAATTGAAAGGGTGGCCAAAGCCTGCCCCGAGGCCCAAATTATCATGGGCCATATGGGCGGCTATTTTCATGTTGCTGACGCGATTCAGGTTGCCTTGCGCTGCCCCAATATTTACCTCGAAACCTCCGCCACACCGCATCCTGAGCGGATCCGTGAGGCTGTTGATTTGCTCGGCGCAGAGCGCGTGATCTTTGCCAGTGATGGCCCCGGTTGCGACCCGTCGATTGAACTCGAAAAGGTACGTATTTTGGGTTTCTCCGAAGCACAATCGCGGCTGATCCTGTCTGAAAATATCCTGCGGCTGATGCCAGAAGGACGTAAAGATGGAGAGAATAAAGGACTTAAACAATGAGCATTCTGGATTTTCATGTCCATCTTGGCAGCTCGATCTTTGGCTATGGCCAAACCCCCGAAGCGCTGATCACCCGCATGGACCAATTGGGCATCGCCCAGGCTGTGGCAATTGCCGTGCAGCCCCGTGAATACCACCTCGAACCCGAAAATGACGCCGTGGCCATGGCCATTCAGCAGCACCCCAGCCGTTTGATTGGCTTTGCCCGTGTTGATCCGCGCCTGGGTGAAGAGGCCGAGATGGAGTTGGAGCGCTGTGTGCGCCATTTGGGCTTTAAAGGTCTGTTTTTGCACCCCTGGGAAGAGACCTGTGCAATCAACAGCCCATCGGTCAAAGACCTGATGCCCGTGGTGCGCCGTTTAAAAATTCCGGTGATGCTGGCAGGTGGCCATGTGCGGGTCTCAATGGCCTCTCAAATTGCCGACCTGGCCTCTGCCTTTCCTGAGATTGTCTTTATTGCCACCAGTGGTGGGCAGATCAACATTTCTGGCGTGGCCCTGGGCGAAGCGACCCAGATGCTCAAAGAAAATCCCAATGTCTATCTCGAAACCTCGGGCATTTACCGCGAGGATTTTATCGAAGATCTGGTGCCGCTGATTGGGGTTGAACGCCTGCTCTTTGGTAGCAACAGCCCCGAATACAGCCAGGCTTTTGAGCTTTTGCGCCCACAAAAGGCCCATCTCTCTGAGACTGAGCGCAGCGCAATTTTGGGAGAAAATGCCCGCCGCTTGCTCAAGATCGCCTAAAACCAACCTATCTATCACCTTGTCAGTCTCTGACGCTCTTCTTTATGATTCAGGTAGCCTGGAAAAACCAGCCAGATTGCTGACAAGTTGTTTTTATTAAGAGGGAGAGTGTCTGTTGTGGATGTGCTCAGAGTTGATTATCAAGCCCCGGATGCGGCCGAAAAATTTGCCCGTTCATTGCGGGAAACGGGGTTTGGGGTGCTCTATCATCACCCCATCAACCAATTATTAATTGACGAAGTCTACGAAGAGTGGAAAGATTTTTTTGCCTCAGAGAACAAATTTAATTATCTCTTTAACCGCGAAACCCAAGATGGCTATTTCCCGCCCTCGGTCTCCGAGCGGGCTGTGGGCTTTGCCAAAAAAGATCTCAAAGAGTTTTTTCAATATTATACCTGGGGCCGTTTTCCCTGCGAACTCAGCGATGCCACCAAAAAATTGCAGCGGCAATTGGCGGGGCTGGCACAGCAACTCTTGATTTGGATCGAAGCTCAATTGCCGACAGACATTCGCTCCCAACTCTCGATGCCCCTGAGTGAAATGATCTCCAGCAGTGAACAGACCCAATTGCGGATTTTGCATTATCCCCCGCTGGAGGGCCAAGAGCCCCGCGGTGCCGTGCGGGCCGCTGCCCATGGCGATATTAACCTGCTCACTGTCTTGGTGGGAGCCACCACCAATGGCCTGCAGGTCCAAGACGCCGAGGGCCTCTGGCACGATGTGCCCTGTGATCGCGACAGCATTGCTGTGAATATTGGCGATATGCTCGAAATGGCCACCCAGGGACACTTTAAGTCGACCCTTCACCGCGTGATCAATCCCGAAAATGCCGAAAACACCTCACGGCTCTCCATGCCTCTGTTTTTACACCCCCGGCCCGAGGTCTTTTTGACCAATACCTGCCGGGCGGGTGATTTCTTGCGGCAGCG
>CAZRFI010000188.1:0-6146 GCA_964598905.1 uncultured Candidatus Sericytochromatia bacterium
GCCCTCACCCACTCCCTCAACGAAGGCCTGCCGCGCGAAATCGAACTGCGCCAACAGCAATACGCGTATTACCGTGATCTGCTGCTGGGCTTTCCCAGGCCGGATGAGGTGGCTGCGTAAGGCTTCAGCGCAAGCCCGCCGAGACAAACTGTCCCCAAGTAATCACACATAAGGAGAAGCCCCATGTCCAAGCAACTCAGCCTGCAAGACCAGAACACGGAATTCCTACTCTACACTGCGCCCAATGGCGCGGTTAAGGTGGAGGTACTGCTCAGCCATGAAACCCTCTGGCTGCCGCAAAAGCGTATGGCCGAGTTGTTTGGTGTGGGCGTGGCTGCCATCTCCAAGCACCTGGACAACATCTACGCATCCGGTGAACTGAATCGCGATGCAACTATTTCCGTTTTGGAAACAGTTCAGCAAGAGGGCTCGCGGCAAGTCACGCGAAAGCTGGACTATTACAACCTTGATGCCGTTATCTCGGTCGGGTACCGGGTGAATTCGGCTCAGGCCACCCAGTTCCGCATCTGGGCCACCCAGTTGATCAAGGAATACATCATCAAGGGTTTTGCCATGGATGATGAGCGCCTGAAAAATGGCAGTTACTTTGGCAAAGACTATTTCCGCGAATTACTGGAGCGGGTGCGCTCCATCCGTGCCAGTGAGAGGCGTATTTACCAGCAGATCACCGATATTTTTGCCGAGTGCAGCATCGACTACGACCCCAAATCAGAAACCACCCGGCTGTTTTACGCCCATGTGCAGGACAAATTCCATTTTGCCATTACCGGCCACACCGCCGCCGAAATCATTGCACTCAAGGCCGATGCCAGCAAACCCCTGATGGGTATGACGACTTATAAAAACGCCCCGGATGGCCGTGTGCTGAAATCCGATGCAACGGTTGCCAAGAATTATTTGAGCGAAGCAGATATCAAAAAACTGGAGCGAGCTGTTTCGGCATTTTTTGATTATATTGAAGGAATTATCGAGCGACGCAATACCTTCACCATGGAAAGCTTTGCCGAGAGCGTGAACAAATTCCTGGCCTTTAACGAGTACCGGATTCTGGAAGGCTATGGCAAGGTCAGCCGAAAGCAAGCAGAAGAAAAGGCCTTTGCCGAGTATGATAAATTCAATCGACAGCAACACATCGAATCGGATTTCGACCGTGCCGTGAAAAAGCTGCTGCAAAAAAAGGACACAGCGGAATGATCGACTACACAACCATCGCCGAGTCCAACAACTTCATTGTTCTCGATAAATACACCAAGGAATGGAAAGTTGCTGAAAGCTACCAAAGCGAAGGCGATCTGGAGCGTGAGTTTATTAAGGACTTGGTCAATCAGGGCTATGCGTTTCTTCCTGACCTGAATCATCCCTCAGACTTGCTGGCCAATGCGCGCTTACAATTGCAAGAACTCAATAATGTACAGTTTTCAGATGGAGAGTGGTTGCGCTTTGTTGAAACATTCTTAGACAAACCCAGTGACACCATCGTTGATAAAACCCGCAAGATTCACGATGACTATATTCACGACTTTGTCTTTGACGATGGGCATATCCAGAACATTTACCTGTTGGATAAAAAGAACATCGCTCGGAACAAAGTGCAGGTAATCAAACAGTTCGAACAAAAAGGTAGCCACGCCAACCGCTACGATGTGACGATACTGGTCAACGGCCTGCCGCTGGTGCAAGTGGAACTGAAAAAACGGGGGGTAGCTATCCGTGAAGCCTTTAATCAAGTACACCGCTACAGCAAAGAGAGCTTTAACAGCGAGCACTCTTTGTTCAAGTATTTGCAGATGTTTGTGGTCTCAAACGGCACCAACACCCGTTATTTTGCAAACACCACCCAACGTAATAAAAATAGCTTTGACTTCACTATGAATTGGGCAAAGGCTGATAATAGCCTGATTAAAGATTTAAAAGACTTTACTGCTACCTTCTTTCAGAAATATACCCTGCTCAATGTTCTGCTACATTATTCGGTCTTTGATGTCAGCAATATCTTGCTGATCATGCGTCCTTACCAGATTGCTGCTACGGAACGGATCTTATGGAAGATCAAAAGTTCGTATGCCATGAAAAACTGGAGCAAACCTGAAAGCGGTGGCTTTATCTGGCATACCACTGGGTCTGGAAAAACTTTAACCAGCTTTAAAGCTGCGCGTTTAGCAACAGAACTTGAGTTTATCGACAAGGTGTTCTTTGTTGTGGACAGAAAAGACCTCGACTACCAGACCATGAAGGAATACCAACGCTTTTCACCTGATAGCGTAAACGGCTCGGACTCTACCGCTGGTTTAAAACGCAATTTGGATAAAGACGATAACAAGATCATCGTTACCACCATCCAGAAGCTCAACAACCTCATGAAGAACGAAGGCGACCTGTCCATCTACAACAAACAAGTGGTATTCATCTTTGATGAATGCCACCGCAGCCAGTTTGGAGAGGCACAGAATAATCTGAACAAGAAATTCAAAAAGTTCTATCAGTTCGGATTTACCGGCACGCCGATCTTCCCAGAGAATGCCTTGGGAGCCGAAACCACTGCCAGCGTGTTTGGCCGCGAATTGCATTCCTATGTGATCACCGATGCGATTCGCGATGAAAAGGTGCTTAAGTTTAAAGTGGACTATAACGATGTGCGCCCGCAGTTTAAATCCATTGAAACCGAGCAGGATGAGACGACACTCAATGCAGCGAAAAACAAGCAAGCCCTGCTTCACCCAGAACGCATCCGCGAAATTTCCCAATATATTCTGAACAACTACCGCCAGAAAACCCATCGCCTACAAGCCAATGCCAAGGGATTTAATGCCATGCTTGCTGTCAGCAGCGTGGATGCAGCCAAACTATATTATGAATCATTAAACAAATTGCAGACTGGTAGCCCAAAGCCGCTGAAGATTGCGACCATCTTTTCCTTTGCGGCCAATGAAGAACAGGATGCGGTGGGCGAGATTCTAGACGAAAGCTTTGATGTCTCGGCGATGAGCAGCAGCGCCAAGGAATTTTTAAGCTCGGCCATTGTTGACTACAATACCTTCTTTAAAACCAACTTCAGTGTGGACAGCAACGGCTTTCAGAACTATTACCGCGATTTGGCCAAGCGGGTCAAAAACAAAGAAATCGATTTATTGATTGTGGTGGGCATGTTCCTCACCGGTTTTGATGCCCCTACACTCAATACCCTATTTGTGGATAAAAACCTCCGTTACCACGGTTTGATACAGGCCTATTCGCGTACGAATCGCATTTACGACGCAACCAAAACTTTTGGCAATATCGTCACTTTCCGCGATTTGGAAAAAGCAACTGTGGATGCTATCACCTTATTTGGCGATAAAAACACCAAAAATGTGGTGCTCGAAAAAAGCTATAAGGAATACATGGAAGGCTTCACCGATGGAGTAACGGGTGAAGCGCGTCGAGGCTTTATGGACGTGGTGAGCGAATTAGAGCAGCGTTTTCCTGACCCGTCTACCATTGAAAAAGAGGCTGATAAAAAGGCATTTGTCAAACTCTTTGGCGAGTACCTTCGCGTTGAGAACATCCTGCAAAACTACGATGAATTTACCAGCCTTAAAGAAATACAAGGACTTGATTTGGATGACTCAGAAGCGGTTGAAGCATTTAAAGCAGATCATTACTTAAGTGATGAAGACCTGGCCGTACTGAAAACAATCCGAATCCCTGCTGAGCGCAAAATTCAGGATTACCGCTCTACTTACAACGATATTCGCGACTGGTTGCGTCGTGAGAAAGCAGCTAACGAAAAGGAGAAATCCCCCATCGATTGGGATGATGTGGTGTTTGAGGTTGACTTGCTCAAATCTCAAGAGATTAATCTGGATTACATTCTGGAACTGATCTTCGAGCACAACAAGAAAACCAGAAGCAAAGCCGAACTGGTTACAGAAGTGCGTCGGGTCATTCGCGCCAGCCTTGGCAATCGCGCCAAAGAAAGTCTGTTGGTGGATTTTATCAATCAAACCGATCTCGATCAGATTGGCGATAAAGCTGGTGTAATCGAAACCTTTTTTGCTTTTGCTCAAGTTGAACAACAACGCGAAGCAGAAGAATTAATTCGTTCTGAAAACTTAAATGAAGAAGCTGCTAAGCGGTATATCATTAATTCGTTGAAACGCGAGTATGCGAGTGAGAATGGCACTGAACTAAATGCTCTTCTTCCTAAAATGAGTCCGCTTAATCCACAATATTTAACAAAAAAAAGAAATGCTTTTCAAAAAATAGCTGCTTTTGTTGAGAAGTTTAAAGGCGTGGGTGGACAGCTTTAAATCAAGAAGCATTTCAATGTCAGGATGGCGATCAAAATAGGCCGACTAAATCACAAAAAGGAGTATTACCCTTTCTCGCGGGTTTGCCAGGCGATGTCTGAAAAGAGTTTTTGAAAGTCTTCCATTTTGACTGAGAAAACCCCGTCATCGACCCCATCGGCTGGCTTGCCGTTTTTACCAAGCAATTCGGTGTGGTTCCAGGGGTTGCGCAGCTTAATCGTATCCGTGGTCGGGTCAAAGCCGATCACACTGTAGGCGTGTAAACCCACCAATCCATCGGCATAGATCTCTTCGTTGCGTTTGGTTTTTTCTTTCAGGGCCTTGTCTTTGGCCTGGGCCGAATCGGGATTCAGGGTCACCAGCAAAACGCGGTTTTCGGCCACGGTCTGAGCCACAAAACTGCGCAATTGGGGCAGGGGTGTGCCCGGTATGCTGCCGTCTTGGGCTTTGTGGCCTGTGAGCAGGCGAATGCCTTCGCTGAGATAATAACCGCTGTTGACGGCCTTTTCAACTTCGTCTTCGGATTTGCCCTGCATTTGACTCTCCATGCGTTTGACAAAGGCCTTTTCCAAGACACTCAACCACAGGCCATCCGGGCCCGAACTGGCATGTAAGATCAATTCCGCATCGGTCGGGCGTTTGACGGCCACAGGTTTTTCTCCGGGAAAATGGACAAGAAAACTGCCGTCGGGTTTTTCCTTGAACATCTCAAACAGGGCCTGTTTACCTGCGGGATTGGCCGCCATGGCTGCAGCTGCCGCCAGAATGGTACAGGTGCCATACTCGCCCTGCTGAATATGGTCAGGCCGGATACTGGCAACGCCTTGCGGAAACAGACGCTGATCAATTTGGCGCAATTTAATGCCCTGATTAAAGACATACGATTCCACGTACAAGGTCCATTTGGAGGGTTCCTCTTTGGCGGCCCGGCGGCCCAGGGCAGACAGATCTTTGAGATGGGTGCCACTCTGTTGCTTCCACTCGTTGAGGGAGAGCTTTTGGATCGATTTATTCAACTTGAGCAAGGTGGTCAGGGCCACAGCTTCGCGGCCTTTAAAGCTGGGGTTGAGCCGGGCCGCTTTGATTTCTGGGTCTGCCAAGAATCCGCTCTTGTCACGGTCGAGGCGGGCAAAGATGGTTTGCATGGTGGGCACCGTCTCTGCCAGGGTATCCACTTTGGGCAAATCTTGACTGGCTTTGGCCACGCGGCGGTAAGCCCCCATTTCTTCCACGGTCGGGTGATAGCCTTTGCGGGTGCGTTCCAAAAGCGCTGCAGCCGCCTGTTTGTCGGTAGAGCTGATCACGACAGGCTCATCTTGCCAGAGCGAAAGCACGGCTTGAATGGGGCTGCGCGAGGCCGGCGCTTGCAGTTGGTCTGAATCAGAGAAAGGTGTGGCTGACTGCGCTGGCAAGTCTGTGCTTTGTCCTGCTGGAATGCGGCCAGAAAGGGGCACAGACAGAGGCTGCGGCAATGGCGTGGTTCTCTCTGAAGGGGCTGTGACAAGACTCTGGGGGCGCAGCGATTCCATTTTAGGATTTGCCTGTTGTTCCATTTGCGGATGGGGGGGAGGGTTCAGCAAACGTCAGGCCAAAGACATAACCTTTGTTGTCGTAGATGAGTTCTTTGACCTCTGTTGGGTTGAGCCGCTTCATGGCCCGACCTGCGCCATTGTCGTTCACCCCTGTATCGAGCAGGTAAAACTGGCCTTTGTCGTGATAGACAGAAACAGCGTGGTTGTATTTTTCGTAGTCTTGTGGTGCCCGAACGGGCGGCCCACCTTGAACCGTGAGATAAAAAACCGCTTTGGGGTTTTGGGCCAAATAGGCTTTGACAGC
>CAZRFI010000188.1:6246-9968 GCA_964598905.1 uncultured Candidatus Sericytochromatia bacterium
GCGCAGCGCACATTGTCCTGTTTGGTCTCAGCCAATTCATCCCCTTGGGAGAGATTGGAGACAATTTCAAGCGGGGTCTTGCCTGGCACACGTTCATTTTCGCCATAGGTCGGCGTGAATTTAAAATCGTAATACATGGGCTTGCCATCGGCCTGGGCAATGGGCTGATTCACGCGGGTGGTACCTTGATAGCTGTCGAGGCTTTGCAAGGTGCGGGCGGCCACGCGGGCCGGTTCAGAACCAGGGGAGGTCTTTTGCAAATCAGTTTTGATCTGCCGCAATTGCTGCAATTCGGGCTTGTCGATCAATTTGTCTGAAGCCGCCTGGGCAAAAGCCTGGCGAAAGATTTCAGTCATGAACAAAGCCACTCCCCTGCGTAAAAAGGTTAAATTAAAGTTATTATAGCAGGGGAGTGGGTCAAACTGACGTAAAAGAGTCGATTAGGGAGCCTGTTTGAGCCCCAAATCTTCTTGCAGGTATTCTATTTTTTTTAGCCCCAATTGGAGCCCGCCATCGACGATTGGATTGATCAACTCGGGAATCATGACGGGTTCAATCGCCGCTGCTGAGGTTTCTATCACCCCTGATACCACTGGTGCAGCTACATCAATGACCTCCGGAGCAACATTGGCCACGGCACTGATCACATCGGTAGCCGTACTAACAACATCCCCCACAACGGGGACAAAACCCGCCACATTGCCGGCCCACTCTAAGCCTTCTGGGGCTGCTTCAATGCCCAAATCTATCAGCTCCGGGGCAATGGTTGTGACCGCTTCAATCCCTTCTTGTACTTCTTTGCTGAGCAAATCAACACCCGATTTCATAATGGCTTGGGGTGCAGAAGTCGGATCAGCCAAAATCGCACCCAGGGCTTCTGTGGCCTCTTCAACCACAGGTGCGGCCATTTCAACAACACTTGAGACGATGGGGGCAGCAAGGTCAACGACTTCAGGCAAGAGATTACCCACTGTTCCCACGGCATCGGTAACCAAACCAATCACATCGCCAACCACAGGCACATAAGATACAACATCGCCAACAGAATCAATGCCTTGGGGTATCAGGCCCAACACCAAATCAACGCCTTCTGGCAGGGTTTGAATTGTCGTTTCTAAGACTTCGATAGTTCCATTGCCCAAGCTTTCTGTTGCTGAATTGGCTAAATGTTTGGGCACATCCAACATGCCAGTATCAACGGCAATATGGGCCATTTCAGACATACGGCCAGCCGCTTGTTCGCCAACGACCCCAGACAGCGCATCTGGGACCGTTTCTGTATACAGATCTGAAAATACTTCAGGCAGCCCCCCTGAAGCCTGCTCCAAAATATCCCCGATCTGAATCTGACCCAAGGTATGGGTCAGTGCCTCTTGGGCCAAACTGGACAGATCTTCAACTGAATTTAATTTCAGATTCTGGGCAAAATTGGCCTCCCGTTGTTCAAGTGGAACTGAAACTGGAGCAGCAGAGGCGGATGCTGCCGCAGGTGGCGCGACCGGTGTTGGTGCCGCAGAAGCAGTTGCCGCTGAGGCAGGGACGCCAGGTAAGTTAGGACTGATTCCATTTTGCATAGAATCTAAGCCTCTCCCATTATTTTATTGACACTGGGGACAATGGCTCCCAAAATACTTTGAGAGCTATCCCCAACAACTGGGGCAACTTGTCCAGCGGTGTTCGCCACTTGAGAAATAATCGGGGTCACTGCGCCTGTAATTTCACCCAGGGCTTTGACGACTTCTTCGCCACCACCAATGGCATCAGCCATAGGGGCGATGGTTTCCAGGATTCCAGGTAAAACTTCGCCAGCCATATCAGCCAAATTGGCGACCATCGGCGCAGCATTGCCAACCAAATTACCGGCAGATCCAGCCAAATCTGGCAGGATATTTACCATGCCAGGGATGACGCCCTGACCAATCTCCACTACGTTCCCAATCACACTTTCAGCCGCCCCCATGACATCGCCTTGGGTTAATTTGCCAACTGCCTCACCGACCATTTCAGGGATTTGGGAGAGACCTTCTGTTAGTTCTCCAATCGGCAACAGACTAGCAATATCTGTGAGATTGCCAACTGCACCCGTCGCATTGCCCCCAAGGGTATTGTTGATCATATCCCCAAGCCCTGTTGGCCCCAAAATATTGTTTGCGATATCTGTGACTGGGGCGAGGATATTTTGTCCCATGCCAGCTACATTGCCCACCTGTTGAATGGCCTGCTGGGCCATTCCTGGCAGAGCACCTAAGCCATTCGAGAGCATCTCAGGTAAACCACCTGCGGCATTTTCGATAATATCTGCAGGATTGGCTGCGGCCAAAGGGCTAGACAAAGCCTCTTGGGCCCCTGTAGCCAAATCTGCCACGGGAGCCAGCATCTGGTTTTGAGCAAAAACAGTTTGGGCTTCTGCCGATGAGCTGGGGGCAATAGGAGGTAAAACACGCTCCACGCCTTCACGGACCGGGGCTGTTACAGTTTCTGCAACTTTCTGCAAAGGGGCCAGTGGATTGTTATTGATCATTCCCATACGTAGTTACCTCTTTCAGATCTTTTTAGATACACATCAAACGCGTCAAGAATAAGCAGAAAAGCAGTTTTATTCAGAATCTTTTCTATTAGTTGTGTATTGAATCACATCATTTTAGCGAAAGCAAGTTTGACCTGTCATCAGAGTAGAAATGATGCTAATATAGCCTTACTCAATCGAAAAAACCTCTACGAATGAGCAGCTTAAAAACCATGCACATGCACTTATTCCAAGAAATCACCCAAGCCAACGATCAACTTTCTGCGCTCAGCAAAAAACGCCAACAGGATGCAGACCGACACTACCGGATGGGCTTTCAGATTTTAGATACCGCTTTTAAACAGCGCTTTCAGAATCTCAGCTTGCTCGAACAGGCCTGCAATGAATTTATTCAAGCCATGCGCCACAATCGCAACGATGTGCGCCCCTATTTGGCTCTGAGCTATTTATTCTCACTCGTTAATAATTATCCCAATGCCTGGAAATACGCCAAAGCCGCCAAAAATCTTGAGCCCCAGAGTGAAGTGGTCCTCAATTGGTTGAATACCCTTACCGAGCAGGAAAAAAAAGCAGAGCTAAAAAAACAACGTCCCCCGGAATTGGGGCATTCTGACGCACAAGAACTGGAAGCCACAGCTCAGAATATCCAGCAGATGTACACCAAATTGCAAACCTTTTTAATTGCCCAGGTCAAACATGTCATGGAGCTGAAAGCCCCAGAGCCCTCACTTGACAATGCGGCTTTGCATGAAATGAATATGGCTCTGCATATTTTTCAACAAAATGCCGAACAAATTGAAAAGCAATTTGCCTGGCTTGAGAAACACCGAAATATTGACGAATTGCGCAAGCTATACACCCCTTTTGAAGTTAATTTACGCAGATACCGTGAGGCGATTGGCGTGGCCATGAGCCTGTCGGAATTACTTGAGCGAATCCAAGAATTGAGCAAAGAGGTGGTCCGGAGCAAATCACAGATTGAGCAATTGCAAGACACCCAGGAGATTCCCCCTGTATCAGAGCATCTCGAAGCGATTCTTGATCAATGTGATTATCTTGCCGACAATATCGACTACCTTGATACCCAGGGCTATGATTTATCGCTGGTAGAAACAGCTTATTCCAGCTTGACCCAGCAAGTCTCCGTCTGCCAAGATTTGCTGGACAACACAGTAGAGCGCTTTAATAAAATGCG
>CAZRFI010000189.1:0-3007 GCA_964598905.1 uncultured Candidatus Sericytochromatia bacterium
TTTTTTGAAAAAGTAAAAGTCCGCTGTCGCAATCGCTTTGCGCCTAGCGCGGCACAGCGGTTTTCGGCAAAAAGCTCTGCATCAACTCTTTTTCCAGCGCTGTGATCTCCGGGTGGGGTTTGGCCAAGCGGGTGATGACCTGCTGATAGAGTTGCAGGTTTTTCATTTGGATCGCTTTGAGTGCCAAGGCCCGAATGGTGGCGGGTTGCAAGGCCTGAGGAGGCGCTTTTAAGAGGGTCTGCATGGCCGGGATCCCTTTGCGCAGATCTGGATCGGCAAAGTGACTCAAAAGCTCAAACTCTACCCATTGCACCTGCAAGGCTGGGGTGCTGCTCAAATACTGCCTGTATTTTTGCAATGTGGGGTGGTTCCAGTTTAAGATCGGCATAAAGCGCGTGAGCAGATATTTAAAGTCTTTGCGCAGGCGCTCGGGGTCTTGTAATTTGGCTCTTTGTGTCAATTTATAGTCCAAGTCTTTTAAGAGCAGGTTTAAACGGCTTTCGCCTTTTTTTAAGCGCTGTATCAGCAAAGGGTGAAAGTCTGGTTCGAAAAAGGATTGGTAATAGACCGGTGTAAACAGTAAAAATGCGTGAATATTGACAATGCTGTTCATAAACCTGTGTTTCTCAGCCTGAGAGTCTACCACGGGAAAGAAGTCAGAGTTGGCATTGTAGTTGGTGATCAGGGCATGCAGGGTCTGTTGCGTGGCGATGCGATAGGTCCCATCAAAATCACGCGTGGTCATTTTCAGTCGCTTTAAATCTGCATCAAGTTCGGGAATGGAGCGCAAATTTTCCCCAGAGGGAAAGTGAATCGCCGAAGCACTGGCAAGAATCAAGAGGTTGGAGGGCAGGGTTTGGTCGGGCTCAAGACCGGGTAGGCCATAGATCGAAATATGGGGAAATTGGGTTTGTAAGGCCTTTAAAATCGAGAGCAAAAGCTGGGAATCGAACTCATAGGAGTGAATCCACTGCACCAAGATCCCTTCGGGCTTTAAGAAACGGCGCATATCCCGGTAAAACTCCTGGGTAAACAGGCTGGAAACCCCACTGATCCAAGGATTGGAGGGCTCAGACACAATCAGGTCATACTGTTTGTTCTGGCTGTAAAAAAAAGTGCGTGCGTCTTCAAACGCCATTTTGATTTTGGGGCTTTGATAAACCGCTTGATTAAAGGGGGCAAACCCTTTGGCCAGTTCATAGACTTGCGGTTCAATTTCAATCATGTCCAGGTGTTGTAATTGGGGGTCGCGCAAGAGGTAATGGACGGTCATGCCACTGCCGAGACCGATCATGGCTGCTTGATAGGGCTTTTTCATGAGTTGAACAGGATAGAGCGCCAAAGCGGCCTGGGTAATTTCATCATTGGGCTGGCTCATATCTGGCACAGTGGCCACGCTGGCATCGGGTTTGCCGTTGGTTTTGATCGTTTTGAGATTGCCGTAGTCATGAAAAGAAATACTGGCTGTGCGCCCATGGCGAATTTCTGGGGGAATGCGGTGCCGTGCCTCACTGGCCTTGAAATCCAGAGATTCGCGAAAAACGCCCGAAGTGAGCGTAAAGCCATTGAGATGGACACCCACAACCGGCACCATCAAGACAAGTGAAAGCACCGTTGCCCAGACCAGACGGGTCTTTGCTTTGGGGGTCAAACTGAGCAAACCCAGGCCCACGCCAAGATCGATCAGGGCAGCCAAAACCAATGTGCCTTTGAGTTGCAGCCAGGGCAAGAAAAACAGGCCTCCCAGGGCCGAGCCAAAGATCGCGCCGAAGGTGTTGTAGGCATAAACCTGTCCGACAAAGCGCTCGTGTTTGAGCAGGTGCAAAACAGCCCAGGTAATCAGGGGCAGGGTCATGCCTGCAAAGAAACTGGCGGGAAACATCAAGAGCAAACTCAGACCGTATCTGAAGACGGAATACAGGCCATAGGCGGCAGCGGTGGGGGTCAAAATGCTGTGAGATTGATTCATAAAGACAAACAACTGCTCATAAAAGACCAGGCTGAGGCCTGCACAGAGCCCCATTAAAATCTGTACCCAAGCCAAAACCTTGAGGGCCGCTCCGGTTTTTTGCATGACAAAACGCACGACCAAACTGCCCGAAGCCAGACCGAGAATAAAGGCTGAGACCATTAAATCAAAGGCATGGGTGGATGCGCCCATCAGCAGTGCCAAAAGCCGTATCCAGCAAATTTCATACAAAAAAGAGGAGAAGCCAGTGAGTAATGAGACGCCCAAAAGGCTTTTGCCCAGGGCTGTTGGAGACAGTTTACTCTCTAAATCGAGGCTGTTTGCCGGGGTCACTGGGGCTTCTGGGTTTTCCTCTGGATCCGGCCAGACCTGCCGTGTGAGGAGATAAAAGGCCAGGCCCAAGCCAATATTCAGGCTACCTGCCAGAGAGAGGGTGCCAATGGTGCCAAAATGGTCAATCAGATAAAACGACGTGGCCAAAATGCCCAGGGCTCCCCCCAAGGAATTGGTGAAATACAGCCAGGGCAGGCTCTCTCGGCCGGCATCTTCACTCAGATCCATCACCCCAATCGCCAGGGCCGGGAAGGTGACCCCAAGCAAAATGGCCCAGGGCAGGGTGATCAGCAGGGCGGCTCCGCCTTTGAGGCCCCAGAGTAGCCAGGTATTGCCAGAAAATGAGCCTGCCAGTTGAAAGACGCCCTGACTGGCAAATTTATACAGGTAGTGGTAGAACAGGCCGCCAATGCCAATCAGCACTTCTGCCAGGGCGTATAAATACAGCGGTTTTTTGAAAATGCGGGCGTATTTGCCACCCAAAAAAGAGCCCAGCCCGAGGCCACCCATAAAGATCACCAAGGTCAGGATTTGACCATAAGAAGAGTGACCCAAGATCAATTTCATATAACGGGCCCAAAGCGCTTCATAAATCAGGCCGGCAAAACCTGAGAGTGAAAACAAAAGATAGACGGGAAGCAAGAGCCTTAATTTGGACATAGGGGTGCTATTCTCTCATTGCTGAATGGTTTTCAGGGTAACACA
>CAZRFI010000189.1:3107-5877 GCA_964598905.1 uncultured Candidatus Sericytochromatia bacterium
GAGGGCCCAAAGGCTTTGACCGTCTTGGAAATCTGGCCGTCTCCTGTCCAATGGCTGATAAATCCGGCCCCGTAAAAGATCAGCGAAAAAAGCACAAAGGGCAAGGGCTGGTGCAAATGTATCAGCGCGTAAATCACCCAGGGAAAAACGGGCACAATGGCAACGCCCCCCCAAACATGGATCGATTGAATCTGGGGATTGAGATGTAAATAGAGAAAATAATCTTCAAAATGATCAAAATCGTAAACCGTGTAGCGATTGAGATTTTTTTTGCGAAAGGCACGCGAAGTCGTGGTTTTACACATCTGAATAGCTCTGGCCCAAATTTACGACCAGTTTTAAAGCGCGCTGAATTGAGTTCTGTGTCCGTGGTGTTTGCATCAGTTCAATCTCTTGGGTGTTGTAAAGAGAAGGGGGCATGGAGTCTATTGTATAATGACTACCAGAATTAAGGCGGGAAAAGTGGAAGCCAAAGCAGAACTTCAGCATTTTGAGGAGGCCCAGCAACTGCAAGCGCAGGGGCTGTTGGACCTGGCCGCTTTGCATTATCAAATGGCGCTGGAATTGGCGCCAGATATGACCGAGGCCGCTTATGAATTGGGGCTTCTGCTGATTGAACGCCATGAGTATGCCCCTGCGATCCGCGCTTTTAAGCAGGTTTTGGATCACAACCCGGTTTTTGCCCCCGCCTATTTCCAATTGGGTCAGATTTATCAGCGCTATTTTGGGGCCTTTGAAGAGGCCTTGGAATATTATCAAAAGACTTTCAAATTGGATCTGCAATTCAGCGAAGCCTATTTTCATGCGGGCTTTCTCTGCCGTGAGTTAAACCAACCGGCCCAAGCGATTCAACACTTTCTCAAATACCTGCAGTTTCACCCTGATCGGGTGGATATTTTGGTGGTGCTCGGAGATCTCTTTCTCTCGATGCAGGCCTTGGATAAAGCTGCTCAGTATTATTTTAAAGCCCTGCAATTGGAGCCCGAACATCCCCAGGCCCTGAGCATGTGGCTGCAGATTGAAACCGGCAAAAATCCAGAACAGACCATGGATTTTTTGATTTCACTTGCCACGTCTTACCCTGCTTTGCGCCATTTGATTGCCGCACGTGTGGGCATTTTGATGGAAAGTGAATTCCAGTTGGAAGAGGCCCAAAAATGTTATCAGATGGCTCTGGAGGACCCGGCTTTGCCTGATCGCTTGGCCTGGGAGCTTAAACAGGGTCTGATCATGCCTCTTTTCCCCACTTCAGCGGAGAGTCAAGACCAAGCCTTACAGGCCTTAAAGGCTCATTTGGCCCGTTTTAGCCTGTTGCCAGACTTGCCAGAGGGGGCCCAGATTTTGCCGGATTTTAGCAATGTCGAGCCCTATTTCTCCAATTGGCTGCCCCTGCACAATTTGGTTTATACTGGCGCAGAAGCCCTTGTCCCCCGCCAACAATTGGCACGTTTGCTGCAGCGTTTGTTGCCACCGTTGCTGGCCGAACCCCCGGCCTTGCCCAGGTCAGATCAGCAGCGGCGTGTGGCTTTTGTCTTCGGTCCTGCTCATCCGGCCCTGAGACAGTTCTTTCAGCTGATTCTGCGCCTGCCCTTGGATGGGCTCGATCTGCAATGGGTGTTTACAGATTTTTTCGCCTTTCAGAGTTTTCAACCCCTGCCCCCGGATTGTGACTTTACGATTTTGTCTGATCAGATTCCCGAGGCCTTGGGCCAATTATTGGCCTTGGATCTGGATCTGCTCTGTTTGACTGAACCCCATGCCGAGCAGAGCCTGCAATTGCTGCTGGCCTCATATCGCTTGGCTCCTGTGCAATTCACGTCTTGGCTCAGTCCGGGTACCACAGGCCTGCCCGAAATGGACTATGTTATTTCTGCCACAGCTGTCGAACCCCCTGACAATCCCCAGCGTTTTTACAGCGAAACGTTGATTCAGCTAGAGGCTTTGCCCCTGTTTTTTCAGCCGCCAGGCTTTGTCCTGCGCCACCGAGAAGGGCAGCTTTGGCCACGCTCGGATTATGGCCTGCCGGCCGAGGGTGCACTTTATCTCTGCCCCCATTTGCTCTCCAAGCTGCAACCGGAATTTGACCTGATCTTGGCTGAGATCTTGCGCCGTGATCGCAATGGCCATCTGGTTTTGCTGACCCGGCCCGACGACGAGAAGGCCCGCGAAGCACTGCTGCGGCGGTTTGAGACGAGCCTGAGTGATGTGATGTCGCGCATTTGGTTCTTGCCTCCGCTTGCACACGAGGAATACCTCAATTTACTCTCTTTGGGTTCAGTCATGCTCGACCCCCGGCCCTGCGGGGGAGGCACATCGATCTTCGAGGCGCTCTCATTGGGGCTGCCGGTGATCACTTGGCCGACGGAAATGGCCCAGGGGCGTGTCGCTTTGGCGGCTTATCTCAAAATGGGCCTGCCTGATTGCGTTGTGGGCAGCGCAGAATCGTATATTGAGAAAGCCCTGCAAGTGGCAACCGACCCAGATCTCAACCAGGCCTTACGTGAAAAAATCCGGGCCCAAGCCCCCACTTTGTGGGAAGATTCTTTGGCTCCACTGGCTTGGGCCCGCTGTTTAAAAGAATTGGAGCCACATTGATGAGTGATCTCGAAACCGTTGCCTACCTGATTGGCGATATCCATGGCTGTTATGCAGAATTCTTGGCCTTGGAGGCAAAAATCAAGCGCCAAGCCGCCCGCAGGGGTTGGCAGCCGCTGATTGTCTCTGTCGGCGATCTGATCGATCGGGGCCCCGATTCGCTGGGCGTTGTGCA
>CAZRFI010000189.1:5977-9876 GCA_964598905.1 uncultured Candidatus Sericytochromatia bacterium
GATCCAGAACTGCTGCATTTCCTGCTGCATCTGCCCTATGTTTGGAGTGATCAGCAAGTGGTGGTCACCCATGCCCTGGCCCGCCCCAAAGATCTGACCCTGATTTACGCTCTGCAGCCGGTGCGGCTGCGCAATGCAGACGCGGCTCAGGCTTTTTTACAACACAGCCATTCTCTGGTCTGGAACCGCGTGCCACCGAGTTCCCCGCCTGACAGTTTGCGTTTGCATGTCTCGGGCCATACACCTGTGGCCCGGCTCAAACGCTGGAAAAAAGCCCAGTGTCTGCAGATAGATACCGCGTGTGTCTATGGGGGCCGTTTGAGTGCTTGGTGCAGTGCCACCCAGGCCACCCTTTCAATTCCGGCGGTCAAAAACTACCTACGCAGTCCTTAAAACACCAATGCGTTCAAAGGCTTCGCGCAGCAGCGCTTTGCCCCCGGTTTGCACCAACTCGCCGTGGGAAAGCACAATCCGGTCAAAGTCCCAGGCCAAGACGGTGTCTAAAGATTTTGCCAAAGCAGGCGGGTCTTTCAGAGCCATTTTGCGCAGCATACGGCTGGGGCCCAATTTGCCGTAGGCGTCGTTCAGGCGCAAAAATAAGCGACTCCAAGCATGGTCAGAGTGTTGCAAATTAAAGACCAGATCGGTTACGATCAAACTTCGGCTAGACGGGTGAAAAAAAGCCGTTTCTTGTAAAAAACTCAGGCCATCCAAACGGGTTTGCTCAATATCTTCCCGCCACAGATCTGGAGCCTCGTTTGTCAGCGGCTCAATCGCCAAAGTGGGCTGTTTGCGTTTCAGTCCGCTGGGCCCATAGACACGGGCTTCTGGAAAGAGCTGGATTGCTTCAGGTAAAAATAGATGGTGCATGGTGTTGGGAGCGACAATGGCTGCGACAGGCCCCAAAGCAGCTAAGTCTTTTTTTAAACTGCCCAGGCCGGCTCCTGGTGAGAGCAGCCACAGATTTCCGTTCTGGAGTCGTATTACTGTGGTATGGGTGCCCATTTTGACTTTCATGATTTCAAAGGGGTGGGCCACCACCCAAAGATTGTCTGCCACAGCTTGTAAAGATAAGGCCATTTTTGAGATCATCCTTTCGCTTGCGCTACTTGGTCAAGTAGGTTTACTATTTAGTTTGAACCATTGGTTCGAATTAGTCAAGTAGGTTTACCAAATGCAAGAAGAGATCTTCAAGACCCAGCTTGAAGCAGCCAAACAAGCCAGTGTTGCCCAATTGCTTTTTAAGGCTGCACGCCTTTGGAACAGCCAGGCGATCGAAAAAATCCAGCAGCAGACGGGAGGCCAGCCCTTTCGTTTGGCGCATACTGCGCTTTTGCCTCATTTGGATCTCGAAGGCACCCGGATTACAGAGTTGAGTAGCCGTTTGGGCATCAGCAAACAGGCCACCAGCCAATTGGTCAAAGAAATGGAGAGTTTGGGTCTGGTCGAAATGCAAGCAGATCCAGATGACAGAAGGGCTCGGCGGGTGTGTTTTAGCGCAGCAGGCCGCGCGGCTTTGTTCCATGGTTTGGATTTATTGCAAACCATGGAAAAAGACCTGGCCCAGTCTTTTGGCAAAGAAGATATGCAGTATTTACAACATCTTTTGAAACGCCTGCTTAAACTATTGGAAAATACCCCTCAGGAGTAACTATGAAAAACCTCAACTCACGGGCGCTGAAACTGGAACATGATCGCCTCTTTTTATTGGATCAGCAGGCCTTGCCCCAAGGTGAACTCTGGCTGGATGCCACCGACCCCGCAGTCATGCTCGCCGCGATCAAGGCTCTCAAAGTGCGGGGAGCCCCTTTAATTGGCGTGGCAGCGGCCCTGTCTTTGGCCTGTTTTAGCCAAAAACAAACCGACCCCGCGGGTCTGCGTTCTTTGGCGCTTCAGTTGCGTCAGAGCCGTCCAACCGCTGTGAATTTGATGTGGGCCATTGATCGGCTCTTGCCGCTCTGCGCAGAACCTGAGCGCTTGCAGGCTGAGGCGGTGGCGATTTTTGAAGAAGACCAGCGTCTCTGCGCCCAGATGGGAGAAATGGGCGCAGCGTTGATCGATGACGGCGATCATATTCTGACCCATTGCAATAGCGGAGGTTTGGCCACGGCGGGCATTGGCACTGCTTTGGGGGTGATTTACACCGCTTGGGCTGCGGGCAAAAAGCTCCATGTCTATGTCGACGAAACCCGTCCACTTTTGCAGGGCGCTCGGTTGACTGCCTGGGAGCTGGGCAAATGGGGCATTCCCTACACCCTGATCTGTGACAATATGGCTGCGATGCTGATGCGCCAGGGCGCCATACACAAGGTCTTTTTGGGGGCCGATCGGGTGGCTTTGAATGGGGATTTTGCGAATAAAATTGGCACGTATAACGTGGCGGTCAACGCCTTTTTCCACCACTTGCCCTTTTACCCGGTGGCTCCTTATTCCACCTTGGATTTCCAGGCGGCTGATGGCAGCGCCATTCCGATCGAACAGCGGGGAGCCGAAGAAGTGCGGGGGCTGGTCCAACATACTGGGGCTTTGAACTGGGCTCCCCACGAAGCGCCGGTCTACAATCCGGCTTTTGACATCACACCCGTGGAATTGGTCACAGCCTTGGTGACAGACCGGGGTATTTTTAAGCGCGAAGAGCTACAGGCAGGCGTTTTAAAGCAACTCAGCCCTGGCTAAAACTGCAGCTGTTGTACCGTGAGGTGAGACACAGCGGGTGATTCTGGCTGGGAGAGTTCCCAGGCCAGATAGGCCGAAGAGCTTGAGGCCGGGGCCAGTTGGGGATTGACATTGCGCAGCCCGTTTTGGGTCAATTGTTTGGGGGGGCTCCAGGCCTGCAGATCGTTGGAACTGCGTTTGTAGAGCTCCCAGGCACCACTTTCAGTCTGACTCGAAAAGACCAGGGTGGTGCTTTTGCTGCCAGAGACCAAACGGCCCCAGCGTGAGCGGCTGCCGGATTCCTGTGTTGGGCCCTGGTCCTGGCCAAGTGCCTGTGGGGCACTCCACTTTTTGAGATCGCTGCTGCTGGAAAGATAGATCGTCCAGCCTGTGTCGGTGGGGCCTTCATAGGCCAAGGCATAACGCCCTTGGGCTGTGCGCACCAGAGAGGGGGCTTCGCCGCTTTCGGATATTTGAGTGGGTTGACTCCAGCTCAGACCGTCACTTGAGCGGCTTAAAAAGAGACCGCCCCCAAAGGCCTGGTAGCAGAGCAAATATTCTTTGTTGCTGTAGAAGAGGCTGGAGTCTGAAATCTGGCTTTCGGGCAGGTCTACTTTGCGGGGAGGGGTCCAGGTTTGTCCGTCGCTGGACTCAGAGACATAGAGCTGCCAAGCTTCACTCTGATTGCTGTGGTAAAAGAGTTTGAGTTTGCCAGAGGCCTCTTCGACAATTTGCGGGTGGCTGACCGAGAGATTGTTGTGGCTGACCTGAACAGGACTGTCCCAGCTCTGGCCATCGCGGGAGCGGCGCACGTAAACTTGGCGGCTGTCAGCCTGGAGACCCCGATAGGCCAAAAGTAAGCCCTGGCGGCTTTTGAAAATAAATGGGGCTGCTGCGGGTTGGTTGAAGAGGGCCTCACGCGGCGGGCTGGCCGTGGCCTGGGTACGAAAAGAGACAGACCCCAGCGGCGCAGTAGATTGACAACCTACCAGCAGGAGGGGCACACAAGACAGTGCCAGACACAGCTTTTTGCTTAAGTAACGGCTCAACAAGGTCTTATCCCTTAACGGTTAAATTCTTCCACTTGTATTGTAGCCAGCCAGAGCGGAAAAATGAAGTTAGATTAAATAAAATAATACAGAAATATAACCTTTTCTTAACCAAGAAAAAGACAGCAAGTTCGCTGGAGCAAAAAAGGGGAAGAACCCCGGCGAACTTAAACTTCGTGCGTCCTTGACCGTCTC
>CAZRFI010000190.1:0-2478 GCA_964598905.1 uncultured Candidatus Sericytochromatia bacterium
TGTAGACTTCGGGGGCCTGCCAGAAATTGCGCTCTTCAGACTGAAAGCCAAAGGGCGTCAGGGTGCGGTTATACGCGCCACTGCGGGCAATCCCGGCTCTGAAGATATCGCTGTGAACGAGCAAATTGGCAGTCATAAAGGCGCCGTATGAGTGCCCTCCAATCGCCAGACGTTTGCGGTCTGCCACGCCCATTTCCACAACTTTGTCTGCAGCGGCCTGAGCCGAAGCCACCAATTGGCTGACATAGGTATCGTTGGGCTCTTTCTCGCCCTCGCCAATGATCGGCATGGCGGGGTGATCGACCACGGCATAGCCCTGGGTCAAAAACACCAGTGGTGAAGAGGGCATGATCCGGGTAAAGGTATAGGGCGAACCCTGTACCTGGCCTGCTGCATCCGCACTTTTAAACTCGCGGGGATAGGCCCAAAAGACCGTGGGCAGAGGCCCCTGCTCTTTGCTATAATCAGCGGGCAAATACAAAGTGGCATTGAGTTTGACCCCATCGGCGCGGGTGTATTCGATCAGCTCTTTTTGCACTTTGGCCAGTTCGGGCACGGGATGCGGGAATGCGGTCAACGCCCGCTCTGTTTTCTGGGGTAAATTGTGCAAGATATAGTTGGGGGGGCTTTCGGGGCTTTCGCGCCGAGTCAAAACCTGCATTTTTTGCGGGTCGAGCACCTGTATCACCTGTTCATAATGGGGTGCCGCCGAACGCCAAATTCGCTCACGGGCATGGGTGAGCGGGTTCCATTGGTCCAAAAACGGGCGGTCGCCTTCAGCGGAAGCGCCCTCGCCTTTGAGAAAGAGTGTCTTGCCATCTGCGGCAGTCATCAAGACCCAATGGCCCTGGGGCGTGCGCTGCAGCAGTGGCATACCCGGATGGGCGTACCGATCTTCACTGGAAAAGGTCTGGATCTTGCTGCCTTGGCCTTTGCCAGGCATCAGGTGGAAGATCTCTTGGCGGCGTTTGAGATACCAAAAGGTATAGACCAGCGCCAGCTGGTTGTCTTTCCAATAGACGCTGAAAAAGCGGTCATCAAGATCCAGCAATTTTTGCGGCTCTTGATGAAACGGCGCAGCCCATTGCCAGAGCCGATCGCGTTTGTCGGCCTTGACCTCGGGATTGCCTTGATCCAGCGCTTCGGCCCAAAAAAGTGTGGCCGGGGTGTCTTCGCGCCAGACAATTTCACGTCGGCCCACACGGGCCGCGTCGCGGGCAATCGGGATTTTGTCTGCCAGAGGCAAATCCGCCACCAGGCGTTTTTCGGGGCTGTTTAAGTTCCACACTTCGGTGCGCAGGGGAAAGCGATAGAGTGGAAAAAAGTACGAAAACGGCGCATGCAATTGTTCGACCAGCAGCCAATCGCCATTGGGTGCCAGCGAAAAATCCGTGATCAGGCCTGGTGCGCCCACTTTGCGGGTCTTTCCATCGAGTTCGACCCGCCAGATTTGGCTGTGTAAATAATAGCTAAACAGGGCTTCATCTTGGGGCGATTTGAGCAAATCCTGGTAGGTCCGGCCAGGTGCCGCTTGGCCCAGGCTTTCCATGATCACGGGGCCTGTCGGCAAATACACATCTGCTGGTTTTTTGAGCGCAGCGGAGGGACTTTTGCAGATCAAGGCACTGGAATCGGGGGTCCAGGCACAGGGTGAGCCATAGGTCTTGTTGAGCTGGAGTGTACTGAGGCGTTTGGCTTCTGCTGTGGCAATATTCAAGAGCCAAAGCTCGATGCCTGTGGCATGGGTATGGCTAAATGCCACAAATTTGCCATTGGGTGACCAGATCAAATTGCTCAAACGCGGCAGAGAGGGCAAACCCGTCACTTTGCGGCCTTTGCCCAGGGTGGGACTGCTCTGGCTGTCTGGATTCATAGCATGCAGGGAAATGCTGTTATATGCCCCATTGCGGCTGGGAGAAAAGTTTTGGGGATTTAAGCGCAAGCCAGCCAAACGCAATTCGGGTTCTGCCAATTCACTTAAATCTGGCCAGGTCTGCATTTCCAACAAGAGAAAATGCATGCGGTCTGGCGAGAGACTAAACACCGGTAAATAGGGCGCGTTCATCACCTTGTCCAAAGGTGCGGGCGCAGTTTGGTAGTTTAAATTCGGATTGGTTTCGGCAAAAACGGGCATGGATTCAGCATACACCCCACTCACACTCAAGGCCAGCGCAAGCGTCACGGAGTGAAGACATTTTTTGAAGATGGGCATCAGAGGGCCTCCCAGGCAATTAACAGGCTCAAACTTCAAGCAGTATACCAAGACCTTGAGTGTCAGGTCTGAGAGGTCTAGAATGAGAAGGACACGCCCAATCACCCACGCGAATTTTTAAGACAAACGGTGACCCCATGATTCCATCCTCTCCCCTCTCTGTCTCCGAGCGCAGCGCCCTCTGCGATATGATTCTCAAACTCTCGCCCAAGGACTTGGACCTGGCCTGGGAAAGTGAATGGAAACGAGCCCTGGGTGCCAGACGG
>CAZRFI010000190.1:2578-9861 GCA_964598905.1 uncultured Candidatus Sericytochromatia bacterium
GTCTTGGCAGACACCGACCCGCGTGTCACCTTTTTGCCCCGCAGCCACAATTTGGGGCTTTATGCCACAATGGAGCAACTCTACCAGGCCACAGAGACAGAATTGGTGATGTCGCTGGCCGATGACGACTGCCTAACCCCCACCTGTTTGGCGGCTTGTTTGGATTTGTTTGAGCGCTATCCCTGGATTGCCATGGCCGGGGGGGGCTATTATTATCTGCATTATCAGGGGCCGCAATTGCGGATCAAACAGTATGGGCCCTATTACGAAAGTTCCTGTGTGGCAGATACCCAGTTGGAATTGCAGCGGGCGGGAATTATTAACCCGCTTTTTGGCGGAGGGGTGCTCTTTCGCAAGGCTGAGCTGCTCACACTCTCCAAGGCCGATCCCGAAGCGGGTGAAAATGCCCACAGTGCCTGGGACTGGCTCTTAACCGCTGAGTTTTTAGGCCAATACGAAGTGGGTTACAGTCCCGAAATTGCGGTGGCTTATGTCGACCACAAAAAAAATGAGCAATTTACGCATGGACGCAATTGGGGCCCTGCCTTCTTTTATCTGCTCGAACGTTTAATTCAACGCTACGAAGCGCTGTTTGGCCCCAAAAGTTATCCGGCGGAGATCATTCAGTATTTTATCGCCGCCGTGGCCGAGCCCTATCTGGTGCAGGCCTTTCAGCAAAAATTGGCAACGTATCGCAGTCCTGAGGATTTAGACAGCTTTTTGCAGAGCCAGCGCAGTGCCTGGGAAACCTATCGCCGAATTCGCTTGAACTATCTGGAGCGGCCAAATCTGGGCCAGGCCTTGCTCAATGCCGAGACCGTGGCCGGGCTGAGCCTGGGAGATATTCCGGGCATGAATCAGGGCCAGACCCCAGCCGTGTTGCAAAATTTGCTCAATCATCTGCTGCGGTAGGGCCGTGAAAGGCCCTTTGATTGGCATTCCCGCCCATTACCGCAAGCTGCTCACGCTTTTGATCAGCCTTTTGGTGGCTTTGCTGTTGCTCTGGTATCTATCGCACCAAATGCCCTCAGTCGTTTTACTTAAGCTCGGTCTCGATCCAGAACCCAAAAATGTTATGATGAGAACCGCTTCAACCGCTTCAACCCCCAGGAACTCATGAAAAAGACCTCATGAAAAAGACCCCATGAAAAACGACAACCGACTTTGGCGCATGTTACATGTGCTGATCCACATGAGCCACACCCAAAAACCCATGACCTCCCAGGCCATCGGCGAAATGTTAAACACCAATTCGGTGGTGGTCCGGCGCACCATGGCTGGATTGAGAGACAGAAAATATGTGCAGTCGGAAAAAGGCCATGGGGGAGGCTGGCGCCTGATGTGCCCCTTGGAAGAAATCACCCTGCTGGATATTTATCAGGCGTTGGGAGCGCCCGCTATTTTTGCAATCGGGGCGGCGAGTGACACCCAGCATTGTCTCGTCGAAAAGGCCGTCAACCAGGCCATTGACGATGTGCTCGAACAGGCCAAACAATTGTTATTGGTGCGATTTGGCCAAATCAAGCTGTCTCAGATCCAAAACGACTTTCAGGTTCTGCGGGAAGTGACTGCTGATTGCCGAGAACCGCTTCACCCGGATTGAGGGCCAGCACCATGGCATTGTTCAGATTGCGCCAAATTTCTTCATTGATTGCAAACCCCGTCTTGCGGAGTAATTGCAGATGTTCCTCGGCCAAATAATGGCGATGCTGACCGCTGTGATGATGTTTATGATGGTGATGTTTATGATGGTGATCGCTGTGTAGCTCTTGCTCCTGCTGCCTGCGCTCAGGGGCAGCCATAACCCTTGCTCTGCGTTGCTGGGTCAATTGAGAGCTGAGAGCGGCGATGACCGGGTTGGCTGCAGGCATGAAGTCGGCCACAAATAACAGGCCATCGGGTTTTAAAATTTGGCGGATGCCCCCGTAGACCTGTTCCAATTCCGCCAAGGGCATTTCGTGAGCCGTCCAGCCAAAAAAAGCGCCATCAAACCCCACCCCAGTCTCTGAAACTGTTTGTGCCAATAAAGGCAAGGTTTCCTGCAATTGCCCCTGTAAGAGGCTGACATGCTCGCCCAACACGGCTTGGTAAACGGCCAAACGCGTTGCAGAATCATCGAGGGCCGTGAAGTGAACGTTCAGACTTCGCTCAGACGCAGCGGACTGCAAAAATTTGGACCAACCGCCATAGCCACAGGCAACGTCCGCGACGCGCAGGCCCGCTTCAGTTGTGGGTTTTGCCAAAGCAAAGATCAGCTCTGCCGTCAATTCAAAAGCCGTGTTTCTGCCTGGACAGAAAGACTGCATATGGTCTTCCCAGTTCTGGAGCAAGCGCTGTGATTCGTTCAACTTTGTCATATCCTGTTCCCCTTAAAATCCACTTTTTTGCAGCAATAACTCACCCGCAATTCGGGCGCCAGCGGTACTGCCAAACGCTGCTGAATTCACGACCGACATTCCATGGGTGCCCGCAATGTCACCAGCCGCGTAAACGCCTTCCACAGTGGTTTTGCCAAAGGCATCCACCTCGTACCAGCCAAAATCCGTGAGCTTGCAACCCAAATCCTCACCTAGGTGAGCGCTTAAGTGAACTGGGAAGGCGGTCTGCACATACAAGGCGTCTCTGGAAATGCGTTTTCCATCGCCAAAGACAACGGCCTCCAACTTGGGGCCAGTATGCTCAAGCGTTTGAATGGGTGTTTCGATCAGGTGAATATTTTTTGCGGCGATTTTTTGCCTTTGTTCAGGGGACAATTGGCAAGGGCCTTGGGTCAAGAGTACCAGATCGCTGCTCAAGCCCAAGAGCAGAGAGAGCATATGCAAAACCATCTCGCCGTCCCCCAAAAGCACAAGCGCCTGATCCTGAAATTCAAAACCATGGCAGAAAGGGCAATGCACAGCCGTTTTCCCCCAAAGCTTAGCGAGGTTCGGAATGTCTGGCAGTTGATCCTTCATGCCATAGGCCAAGAGCACTTTTTGAACCGTTACACTTTCGCCAGAGGCCAGCTGGGCCTCAAACCCGGCCTCGGTTTGCGCTATTTTTAGCACCCGCGTGGACTGCATCGCGAGGCTGGGGTATTTCTGCAGTTCAAGCCTGACCTGACTTCGCCATTGCTCAGGAGAAACGCCGTCGTAGCCTGGAAAATTAAACATATGTACTGCGGATTGGTTGCGGGGCTGCTGATCATCACAGATCAAGACCTTTCGCCGCAAACGCCCAAGCGTCAGAGCCGCAGCGAGCCCTGCAGCCCCGCCGCCAATAATTAAAACTTCAAAATCCGCTGAGTGTGATTGCTTGTCTGAGTGATTCATGCCACTTAACCCCGTTTTCCATGTAACTTATCTGGTTTCATGATAACCCCAAAGCGGTATTTATGCAACAAATAATGTTACATGATAGCTGCGCACCCAAGCAGGAGCCCAAGGATGTGTTAAAATACCCTGACGACAAAACCTGAGGTTGCAGCCAAATATGGACAGCATGTTGATACAGGGAGTAGAGCTGATTCTCTCCCAGGCGACCACGATGGACCTGACCTGGGTCGGCAATAAAGAAGTCAAACGGCAACTCGAAGCTGCCTGGCTGATTCTCTCGAATAAAGACCTGCCGATGAGCCCCCGGATTGTGGGCAAACCCGGCATTGGCAAAACCACCCTGGCCTATTGTGTCGCTGAAGAAATGAGTCAGGCCGTCTACCTCTTTCAATGCACCGTAGATACCCGTCCTGAAGATCTGTTGGTCACGCCTGTGATTGGGGCCAATCAAAACATTCGCTACCATGCCAGCCCGTTGGTCACTGCCATGCTCAAAGGCGGCATCTGTATTCTCGATGAAGGCAACCGCATGGGCGAAAAGAGCTGGGCCTCATTGGCGCCGCTGCTGGATATGCGCAGGTATGTTGAAAGCCTTGTGGCCGGAATCAAAATCCCCGCCCACCCCGAGTTTCGTCTGGCTGTGACGATGAATGAAGACGCCAGCACCTTTGATGTGCCCGACTATATCCAATCGCGCCTGCAGCCCCAAATCGAAGTGGGATTTCCCAGCCAAGAAGAAGAATTGGCCATTCTCGAAGCCCATTTGCCCGAAGCACCCGCAGATATCTTGGGGATTATCTCCGACTTTTTAAGCCGATCTCACGAAGAAAACCGGGCCTATACCACCCGTGACGGCGTCAATCTGGCCCGCTATGCTGTCAAATTGCTGCATTTGGGACAAATCACCCAAGAAGAGGCCATTCAGCAAGCTTTGCTGCAGACCATGGACAGCCACGCCTTGGGCTTTTATCTCGAAAACTGTGTGGGCCAAAAAGAAGAGGCCATTTCGCGTTTGCACGAGTTGTTGCTTTTGGGCGCTCCCTCCGTTTTGAGCCTCAACGAGGAGTTAAACCTGGGCTTAAATGACGAAAATACAGATGACTGGCCCGATAGCGAACTCTCCGATGTCTCAGACCTGGCGGATTTTGCCGACGACGATCTCGAAGAGGACTGATGTCATTGCTGCAGTTTGGGAATATTACGTGTATTCCCTCTTTTCACAATCGCCTGCAATTTGCCCGCGAGGTGCGCAAGGCCTTCGCTGAAATTTTGCCTGATGTGGTCGCTGTGGAATTGCCCGATGTCTACACCTCGGATATTTTGCAGGGCATTGCCCGTCTGCCGCGTTTGAGCCTGCTCTGTATCAGCCAAAAAGACAGCTCGTACAGTTATATTCCTGTTTTTCCCAACGATTCCATGATCGAAGGCCTGCGTTTGGCCCGCGAGAACAGTCTGCCCCTGGCATTGATCGATCTGGCCGTTGAAAATTACAGTCCGGCTTATGAGGCCTTTGCCCCGCCAGACGATCAAGCGATTGAACATATTGGCCTGGAAGCTTATTATCAAGCTGTTTTGCCTTATTTAAAGCCAGCTGCCAGCGGCAGCCCCGAGCACAAACGGGAAGAGCATATGGCCGCCCGACTCCACCATTTATCTGGCAAATACCAGCGCATTTTGCTGATCTGCGGCATGTTTCATTGGGAGCCGATTAAGGCCCTGCTCAAGCAAAACAAACGGGTGTTGCATCCCCACCAATTGGAGGGAATTGCCTCTCCTTTTTTGGCCAAACTTGGCCCCAAAGCGCGCCACACTCTGCTCGAAGAAATTCCCTATTTGGTCTTGCATTACGATATATCGCGGCGCTTTGGCCTCGTTTATCAGCGGCAGGTTCTGCTGAGAAAACTCTTGCTCGAAGCGCGTGAGGCCCCTGCTTTGGCCGATGAGTCTTATACCCTGCGTGAGATTCTCAATATTCTCAGGTATGCCGCTCGCTTGGCTGTCAGCGATAAACGCGTCAGTCCCGATCTCTACAATCTGCTTTTGGCCTGCAAGCAGACCCTGGGCGACGACTATACCCTCGAAGTGATGGAGCGGGCCCTGGCTTACCCCTATGAAGACGACGAAAAGATGCCCGAAATTGAATTTGATCCCAATTCCGAACAGTTTAAACTCGGCAGTCGCAGCATAACCCTACAGCGCCGCCTGCCCCCGCCAATTTCAATGCGTGACAATAACCAAGACTGGATCAAACTCAAGATCGTCCGCAAAAAACAGGAACATCTGCCCGAAGGTTATATGCCCTTTTGGTTCTTCTTTGGCTTCTATTCCCATGTGCCTGAAGACCTGGTTCTAGAAGGGTTTATTGAGCGCCTCGGCGATAAGTTGGCCAGCCAGCAGACCGCCACCGAAACCCTTGTGCAGGAATTCAGCGGCAGCTTGCTTGATGGGCTGGCCCTGCGTGAGACGATCCGCAATTACCATTCGGGCAAACTCTATGTCAAAGAGGAACGCAGCCGTCTGGCCCAGATTGGCGCATGGGTCTTGATCTTTGACGAAGACCTGAACGAACTCACTTACCCCTGGATGATGTCGCTTTCAGCTGAACACCACAATGAGTCTGACATTGCCTTTTATGCCTCCAACCCAGCGCTGCACCCCGTGACCCGCGAAATTATCCGGGCCAAATACGGCGCGATGCTGGCGATCAAACCGGCCCTGCCCAACGAGGCCAAAATTGGCTGGGATGCCCTGGATGTGCATGAAGAATTGCGCAAAGAGCAATTGGTGCGCCTGGCGATCCAGCTCAGCCCCCGTCCCGGCATACTCTATTTGGCCCAAATTCCCCCTGAGGGCTATTTTTACAAAATGGCCAGCTCTTTGGGAAAAACCCTTTACCACCTGCCTTTGAATAAAATCTCGCAGCGCCACCTCAAACGCATCCAGCGTTTTCATTTGCTCAGCCGCAAAGAAGTCAGGAAAAACGCCGATGACTTCATCTAGACGTTCATTTAGACGGTCTGGCTGGGGCAAAACCGCCTTGGTTTCGGCCCTCGCCTGGGCTCAGCTCTGGCAGCCGGTGTGGGCCCAAAGTGTTCAAGCTTCACAGAGTGCCCAGGCCCTGATCGACGAAATGCAAAAAGCGCTGGAACTGGCCCAACCGCAGGTGCAATTTACCCGCAGTGCACCGCTGCCAGCCCCGGTTTTTATCCCAGAGCAGGGAATTCTCAAAGACTATACCTTGGGGGTCGGGGATGGGCTCGAAATTTATCTCTGGAACCCCCGGATTCAATTGCAATACAGTCTCAATGTCGGGCCTGACGGCAAAATCATGATACCCAAATTGGGAGCCATCAAGGTGCATGATTTGAGTCTCAAGGCCCTAGAAGCAAACCTCAGCAGCTTGCTGCGGCAGCAATACCGCGACGAGGTGCGCGTCAGCGTGGTGCTCAGCCGCGTTAGGCCTGTGCAGGTCTTGGTCACGGGCTATATTCAAAACCCTGGTTTTTACCAAGTCCCCTGGGGCAGCCGCCTGATTGAAGTCTTGCGCCGCGCGGGCGGGGTGCAAGACCAGGGCTCGGTGCGCCGGGTACAACTCAGCCAAGGCAGCAAAAAATCCCAGCTGGATTTGTACCGTTTTCACTACCAGGGGGATCTCCAAGCCAACCCGCTTTTGACGGGTGAAGAGCAGATCTTTGTGCCCACACTCGGTAGCAAAGTGGCTTTAACCGGCCAATTTCGCACGCCCGGTCTGTATGAGTTTTTACCCGGCGAAGACCTGACTGGCCTGCTCAAACTCACAGGGGGGGCCAAACCCAGCGGTGACCCCGAGGGCCTGCTGCTCTGGCAAAATGGTTTAAATGGTTCCCAAATGCCCTTGGAAACCCGTTCCCTCAACCAGAACTATCTGCTCCAAAATGGGGATATTTTACATTTGCCCCTGCGCAAACTGCCGACCGAAGAAAAAAATCT
>CAZRFI010000191.1:0-2037 GCA_964598905.1 uncultured Candidatus Sericytochromatia bacterium
ACAGGGATAATCTGACGCTGACGCATCAGATTCTCGGGAATCATATTGAGCAAATCTGCATTCAGCTTAATCGTTTTGACATTGACATAGCTGATCCCGAACTGCAACTCCAAAGCATCTTTGATATTGCTTTCGGTGACATAGTTCGACTCAATCAGGATCTGACCAAGCGACTTACTGGTGTTTTTTTGCTGAACCAGCGCTTCTTCCAATTGATCTTCGCTGATCATGCCAGCTTCAAGCAGAATCTCTCCCAGTCGCTTGCGTACTAGAGCCATACCCGATGAACTTCACCCTCTGAATTATTAGTTTTAAACGCCTATAGATCTATCATACCGTTTTTAAGACGGAATGCCAGTGATCTCAAACCTATAAACGAGAGGCCGTTTCTAAAAGTTTAGACAGATTAAACCCTTCGGCACTGTTGACAAAGACAATCATTAAATTGCCGTCTGTCAATCCTGATATTAAAGTAATACCTTGATCTGTTTCAAGTAGAAGGCGTTTGAGCATTCCTCTTTGCATACGTTTGATCTGAACACCCAGATTGGCATACATCGAGGTTGCAATACTCGCCAACTCCGCCTCGATCAAAGGAGAAGAGGTGGTAATCATTTGACCGGCGCTGCTGGCAACACCTACAGCGGTAACTCCGGGCAATTCTTGCATGGTGGATATTTGGGTCTGATAATTTGACATATTTTACTGTCTCCCGCTCATAGCAATCACTGCAGCAATCAGTTTATTCATGCTGAAATCGGGGGTATTTTGGCTAAAGGCCACCAAGGTTCCCATTTCCAGCGACGAAAGCACGGTATATCCGATATCTGTTTCAATCACCACACGGCGAATACCACCGCGTTTCATCTGTTTGACCTGAACATCAATATTCAGATAAATCGAAGAGGTCAAAGCCCCAACAATTTCTTTATCAATTTCACTGGGCATGGTATTGGCAATCACCAAGCCATCGTTACCCACAATCAAAGTGCCGACAACGCCAGGAACTTCGTTGACTTCTCTCAAGAGCTCATCAAAAGTTTGGCCTTGGGCGGCCAAAATAACCTGCGTGGTTGTCAGTCCCTTGGAACCGAGTTTTTCAGCTCTGCGGATGATGTCTTCAAGGGTGCTCTGATCGACAAGCATTTTGCCCATCGGAGCCAGGCCCTCTTTTTGGGGTTTGGCCCCAGCGGGTTTTTGGTTGACATCAATAGAAGACTTGGAATCGTCAAGACGATTGCCTTGGTTAAAGGAAGAGAGGAAGTCGGAACCAATGCTGTCAGTACTAAAAGTAGCCGGTTCAGCAGGGGCCAAATCATCAAAATTGAGATTATTCAGATCCAGACCCTGTGAAGGCGGAGCTGAAGCAGGGGCAGGGCTGGGGCCGCCAAAGAGGTCGTCCAGAGCATTGTCCAAACCACCGGCATCAAACATGCCGCCGCCAGCAGGTGCCGCAGCAGGAGCTGCACTAGGGGCAGCAGCGACTGGGGCTGCCGCAGCAGGGGGGCCATCGCCGAAGAGGTCATCCAGAGCGCTGTCCAGACCACCCGAATCAAATATGCCGCCGCCAGCAGGCGACGCAGCAGGAGCAGCAGCAGGAGCAGCAGGACCATCGCCGAAGAGGTCATCTAAAGCGCTGTCCAAACCACCGGCATCAAACATGCCGCCGCCAGCAGGCGCTGCAGCGGGAGCAGGCGCTGCAGCGGGAGCAGGCGCAGCAGCAACAGGAGCGGGAGCAGGGCCATCACCAAAGAGGTCGTCCAGGGCACTGTCTAATCCACCTGCGTCAAACAAACCACCACCAGCAGGAGCGGGAGCGGCAGCGGGAGCAGGGGCTGCGGCAACAGGGGCAGGGGCGGGGCTGGAGTCACCGAAAAGATCATCCAAAGCACTGTCCAAACCACCGGCATCAAACATGCCGCCGCCAGCAGGTGCAGCGGCAGGGGCGGCAGCAACAGGGGCTGGAGCAGGGGCGGGGCTGGAGTCACCGAAAAGGTCATCTAAAGCGCTGTCCAAACCACCGGCATCAAACATGCC
>CAZRFI010000191.1:2137-9843 GCA_964598905.1 uncultured Candidatus Sericytochromatia bacterium
GGACCGCCGGCTGGGGCTGCGGGTGTTGCTGGGGCTTGAGTTGCGGTATTGGTTTGAGCCTGGGCGGCCCCCTGATTGATCAGGGGTATAGCAAGCAGGCTGGCAGCCATCATCGACTGGCGGTGGTTTTTCGTTTGAGGTGTATCCCCTCTGCGCATTGCAATGCTCCTTTTCCAAAATTCTGTCTGAATGTGTGTCGCAATGTTAAAAAACAGGCTAATTACAGTTTGAGCTGCTTAGAGTCCAATTAAACCAGTTTCAATTCCTGAAATTATAGCACACCTTTTTTCCGCGCCCTACAGGGGAATCGGATTCCTTCCACGCAGAGATTAAATCACCAATTTACGCAGACGGGCACTGAAGCTATCCACTCCCATGACCAAGACGATCAAAATGACCACAATTGCTGAGGCCTCCTGGTATTGAAAGGTGCGAAAGGAAGTATTGAGCAGATAGCCAATCCCACCTGCGCCAATCAAACCCAGAATAGCAGCTGCGCGAATATTGGTTTCAAAGCGATAAAGGCTAAAAGAAATCAAATCGGGCAACATCTGGGGCACGACTGCAAACGAGAGAATTTGGGGGTAGGCTGCGCCCGTGGCCCGAATCGCCTCGACCACGCCTTTGTCAATATTCTCAATCGACTCAGACAGCAATTTGGTCAATACTGTGGTGGTGTGAAACGCCAGAGCCAAGGTGCCAGCAAAAGGCCCCAAGCCCACAGCAGAGACAAAGATCAGGCCCAGAGCAAGATCGGGAATGGTGCGCAAAAGGTTGATCGCAAATCTGACGGTTTTGTACACCAACGGATGAGGTGTGGTATTGATCGCGGCCAAAAAAGCCAGGGGAAAGGCAAAGACAATCGCCAAAACGGTTCCAACCAAAGCCATTTGAATGGTTTGAATTGTCGCTCCCACAATGGTTTGCGGAAAGGTATTGTTCCACCAACGCTGCTTGTATTTGGCTTTTTCAGCGTCCAGCGGCATGGGCAAAAGCAATTCAGGTACACTCATGCCTTCGGGCAGAGAATAAGATTTGGCATTGACAATCTTGGCCCCATCCGGTGGCAACATGCGACCAATGGTCTCAACAATTTTGGGTGCCCCCTGAAACAATTCAGTAAAGCGAAACTTGGCCCCGTCAAAGGCCCAGAGCACCAATAAAAAGCCCAATAGCAGCAGAACAAAACGCTTGATCCCTCTTTTCGGCGGAACAGGCGCGTGTTGGCGCATGGTATCGCGTAGCTCAGAGGTATTTTTCCAGTCGCGGGTTTCGGTATGTAATTCACTCATTTTGAGGCCTGCCGGGTAAATCTTTCATAAATATTGGCCACCACTTGCTCACTGAGGTTTTCAGGTGAGTCATCAAAAGCCACTTCTCCCTGGGCCAAGCCAATCACACGGTCGGAATAGCGCCGGGTCATTTCCAAGGTGTGCAAACTGACCACCGTGGTGATGCCATCTTCTTGACTGACCCGCTTGAGAATGTCCAAGACAGTTTCCGCCAATTTGGGATCCAAACTGGCAACGGGTTCATCCGCCAGAATCAGACGGGGTTTCTGCATCAGTGTACGGGCAATTGCCACCCGCTGTTGCTCCCCGCCACTGAGAGCATCGGCCCGTTTATAAGCATGGGAAAGCAAGCCTACCCGTTCCAGATTGATCAGGGCTGTCTCTTTTTCTTCGGGATTAAAAATCCGCAGGGTACTGCGCAAGGGGTCGATATACCCCAGATAACCCGACAAGACATTTTCAATCACAGTCAGGCGTTTGACAATATTAAACTGCTGAAAAATCATGCCTGTTTTGCGGCGCCAGGCCCGCAACTCTTTGCCACGCAAACTGACAATATTGACGCGTTCATCACTGCTGTCGGCCATAAATACCGAGCGAGGCACAAGCAGCTCGCCTTCTGAGGGTTCTACCAAGCGATTGATGCAGCGCAAGAGTGTCGATTTACCTGCGCCACTGAGGCCGATCAGGCCAATGAACTGTCCGGCCTCGACCTTCATGCTCAGGCCTTTGAGAATCGGGCGGCCATCGGCATAACTTTTCTTGAGGTTTACCAATTCCAGCAAGGGGGTTTTCATACTATTTTCCTTTGCGGGGAGTTGTCATTTCTTTTTTCACTTCGATCCCCGCCGAGGCAAAAGCGTCCCGAATCCCTTTATAGTCTTCATCGGTGGCTGGCACAAAACTGTCAATTTGATAGAGTTCCTGAATCAGCTTTTGACCTGCAGGATCTTGACTCAATTCAGTAAAGAAGGCCTGCACCTTGGCCGCCAACTCAGGGTTGAGATCTTTGCTGATGCAAATATTGTCTGCAGGGATGGGATCCGAAACCGCCAATACTTTGAGTTGACTGGCTTCTTCGGGCTTAAGCAGACGGGACCAAGCGGCATCTTTGCCCTCTGTATCATTGGCATAGGCAGCACCGGCCGCCACTTTTTTGTTATATACAGCCAATACTGTCGCGTCATGCCCGCCTGAAAAAATCAGGTTGTCAAAATCAGAGGAGGGGTTGATCCCCGCCGCTTTGAGCATTTTGAGGGGGTAGATATAACCCGCTGTTGAGAGGGTATCACCAAAGGCAAAGGTCTTGCCTTTGAGGTCATTTAAATTTTTGATGCCTGAATCGGCGCGGGTAAAGATCACCGAATAATAATAGGGTTTGGTCCCGCGTTTGGCCTTGAGGATCACTTTGACCCCCGCTTCACTGTTGGCCATCACATAAGAGGCGGGCGTCAGAAAGGCTGCGTCGAGTTTGCCGCCCCGAAAAGCCTCCACCAAACCGGTATAGTCGGTGGTGATAAAGGGCTGAACTTCCATCCCCAGTTTTTGGCTCATTTTTTCGATCAGGGGCTGGGCATTTTTTTGGATTTCCTCCATATTTTCAGAGGGCACAAAACCCATTTGCAAGACTTTTTTGGTCTCTGAACCCGAGGTTGAATCCGAGGACTGTGGCGGGCAGGCAGTCAGCAAAGCCACGATAGGAATTAAAAGAGTGGGCAGAAGGCGCTTAAACATGGAAGACTCCATCTTCATTCTCCGAAATTGATCAACAGTATAGCACCCCTCCGAAGACTGCACAGGGGGATCTCTTGATGGATACACCATCCGAAAAACAGCCGCTTGTATCGATGGCTTATCAATCCCTTCTGGGGTTTATGCCATAATGAAGATCTAAAATTAATGAAAAAATAGCCCAACATCAAAAAAATGGCAGTTCAAAATCTACCCTTTTGGTTAAAATGGGGATTCTCAGATCGCGTGGTTTCAACACTTTTCTGGATTCTTGTTTTGACGTGTGAGTTGGTAGCGGGACTCATCAACAGCATCAACTTAATTATTCCCTCCTTTCCGCTGTTATGCCTATTTTTTTGCGGCTTGATCGCGATTATTTTGACCTATTTTTTTTATCAAAACGCGTACCCGCTTCTTCAGGCTCACGACGGGGGATTCTTGCCCCCTGTGCAGCGGATCTTGATTTATTCGGGTTTGTGGCTCTTGGGCATGCTGAGTTTTTTAGTCATGAGTTTGGGGTTTTTATGGCTCGGCATTGGCCTATTTATCGCTCTTCTGGCCTACAGTTTCTTCGTTTTACGTGGCAACAATACCCGCGAGGGAATCGTCCAATCTTTTTTAAATCTGATTAATGCCGAAAACCCGCTTGAAGGGCCGGGCATTGAGCTGTTCGAGAAAATAGCTTTGGCATTGGTCTTAAGCGCGCTGCTTTTTTTTCCCGCTTATTTTGTCGATGCCGTGTTGCCCATAAAATTGCCCACCTACCCCGTGCAAGTGCAAAGCAAAGAGGTCCAAAGTGGCGGAAAATCCGGCCCCAATTATGTGGTTTTTCTCAGTGGTTGGCGAGCCCAACAGGCACCAATCAAATTAAATTTAAGACAGACCGAATGGGAGCAAGTCGTGGTCGGCAACCCCTATCGCTTAAAAACCAGACGCGGTCTTTTGGGCGGAGAAAGGGTCCAAAATTTGAAACCCGATTACCAGGCCCTGCGCTCAAGCCCTTAACCCAAGACCTTAAAAAATGCCCGCAAAAAGTGAAGGCTCCCAGCCCACCAAATCAGAGACCTGCCCATCTCCCAATTCGACAATCCGCCACTGCCCCGCCTGATCTTTAACAATGTCGACACTGAAAAACGGGCTGTCGATCAATTCTGTCGCTACCTGAACGGGTTCAGGCACCATCACCGAAGCGTCAGGCCCAAAAGGTTGACCCTGCCAGACAAACCAACGCTGCTCAGTTTCAGGCAGCCAGGCTTCCACGCGCCGAATGCAGATCCCACCTTCAATTTGCCCGCGAAAATGTTTCATTTCCCGCAGCCAACGCTCGCCCTCAGCAGCCGAATCCAGCAACGATCCGCCACCCGCTTTGAGGGACTTAACGTCATCTTTGAGAAAATAGGCAGGCCACCCCAAGCTACTGAGCATATCTGTCAATTCTTCGGGAAATTTAACCCTGACCGTTTCTGGCGTCCAGTCTTTGAGCAGAGAATACCAATTGGGCAAATAATGGGTCAGGGCATAATGTTCAGGTGAGGTCAAAGGCAATACGCCTTGCTGGGCCCAATTGGCATAGAGCGTCTGGTATTCGGCCAAACTCAACATCCAACCGCGATAGAGCGGGCGAAAACCCACTGGTACAGTAGGAGCAAAGCGACCTCCGTGCCAAGCATAAACCCCAAAACCCTGTTCAGCTAAAGCAGCAGCTTCAGCCTGAAAGAGAGCATCGGGTCGCCTGGGATGAAAATAATCAGCCGGATAGACAAAGATCGGAGCGCAAGACGCGCTCATGGCTCCGATTTAGCAGAAGCGGATGGTCGCGTTTTGGGCACAGGTCGTTGAGGATTACGCCAACGCGCCACCTCTTCATTTTCAGGCTGAAACTCGCTCAACCAGGGTTTAAACTGGTAATTGCCAAAAAAGTACTCTGGGTTGTAATAGACCAAAGGGCTTCTCAGCGGGATATCCGAGCAGCCATTGACACGTTGACGGCGAATCGCAGGCATGTCGCGCGCGGCCAAATTGAGAAAATTAAAGTGCAAAAGATCTTGGCCTGTCGGTTGTTTATTGCAAATATAGGCATAGCCCCAAGCGCCATCGCGGACAGGTACCTGATTCATGACCTCAAAATGCACATGGGGATAACCGGCTGCACCCGTGATGCCCACATCCCCAATCCGCTGCCCCATCTTCAAATTCTGATTTATTTTGACATGTATGCCACTCATATGGCCATAAAGGGCATAAAAACCCGGTGCATGCTGAATGACCACATAACGCCCATAGCGCCGATCTTGGTAATCATGAATCATGACCACTTTGCCCGAAGCCGCAGAGACAACAGGCGCTCCTGCAGCGGCTTTAATGTCAATCCCAGTATGCCCCCCCCGGTAAATACCGTAATACCAATAGCCATTGCCAAAGGGATTGGTCAATTTTCCCTGTACCGGGATTTGCCAATTTTGCGGTAACTTTTGAGGTTGCTTGGGAGGCGTTTTTTCAGTGGGCACGGAAGAAGACTTAGAAACAGGTGGGCTGGTGTCGGTTGTCCCCAAACTGGATTTGGAGGCGTTCAAAGCCCAGGCCGGGATCTGCAAAAACAGAAACATAGAGAGAAAGGCAAGGTGTTTTTTATTCATAGGACAGCTTATCAGGAGGAAGTAATAATAAATTTACGCGGCGCAAATTCACTCTTCATAATACCCGGTTCTGAAGTCAAGCAAAAGAGTCTCAGGCATCAAAAATCCCCTCACCAAAATGATTGAGCAGACTGGCCAAAGCCAGCTTATTATGGGAATAAGCCAAACCACCCTGCAAATAGCCAACAAAGGGCTCTCGCAAAGGGCCATCGGCACTCAGCTCAATACTAGAGCCCTCAGCAAAGGTCCCGGCAGCCATGATCACCTCATCGCCATAACCAGGGCTGCGCGCAGGCTCTGGTCGAACATACGAATCGATCGGGCACGCAGCCTGAATGGCCTGGCAAAAAGTGATCAATTTTTCGCGGGACTCAAAGCGCAGGGCCTGGATAATATCCGTGCGCGCCTCATCGGCTGCGGGAGAGACCTGCAGTCCTGTTTTGGCCAAAGCATGGGCCGTCAAGATAGCCCCTTTTAAACTTTGCGACACCACATGAGGAGCCAAGAAAAAGCCCTGAAAAGCCAGGCGGTTAAAGCCCATTGTGGCCCCCAATTCACGTCCCATGCCGGGCGTAAATACGCGGCAGGCAACCTTTTCAATCAGGTCTTCGCGTCCACAGACATAGCCACCGGTGGGCACCAAGCCCCCGCCCGGATTTTTAATCAAAGAACCGGCCATTAAATCGGCACCCACATGGCAGGGCTCTTGGGTTTCGACAAACTCACCGTAACAATTATCGACAAAGACCACAATATCTGGCCTGCGGGATTTGACAGCTTTGACAATTTCAGCAATTTGGGCCACCGGAATCGAAGAGCGCCAGCTATAGCCGCGTGAGCGCTGGATTTGCACCAAACGCGTCTCGGGCCGCAGCCATTCATCCCACGGGGCATCCACAGGATCGGCATAATCTCTGACATCGACTTCGCGGTATTTCACGCCCCAATCTTTGAGGCTGCCCCGATCTCCCTCGCCACGCACCCCCACAACTTCTTCGAGGGTATCATAAGGGTGTCCGGTCACAAAGAGCAATTCCTGCCCTGGGCGCAAAACCCCAAACAGGGCAGAGGCTATCGCGTGGGTCCCAGAGGCAATATGCGGACGCACCAGCGCAGCCTCGCCCCCCAAAACCTGGGCAAAAACAGACTCAAGGGCTTCGCGGCCGAGATCGTCATGCCCATAACCATAACTGCCATGCAGATGGTGTTCACCAATGTGGTGTTCATGAAAGGCCTGCAAAACCCGCGCGTGGTTGAGAAATGCACGCTCTTCAACCCCAGCAAAGACGGGTGCCAATTCGCGTTCCAAGGCCGAAAGGGTGGGGAGATGGCGGGTCCAAAAATCTGTCATGACGGGTTCCTACTTATTAAAATTATCTTTGCAGTTTGCCTGATACAGCCAGAAACTGGACAGGGGATAGCCCCAAATCAGACCCGATCAGCACAGATCAGATCTGGTAACGATTTGCAGAATCTCCTTTATAATAAGAGTTAAGATGGTTATTACACGGGTTTTTGAAATCAAAACAGACGGACAGGCGACCCTGATAGATATCACGGGCCAAGTGGAACGGCTTTTGCGCAGCAGCCGCGTGGCAGATGGGGTACTTACGGTCTTTATTCCCGGCAATACAGTGGCACTGACCAGCCTCACCTGTGAAGGCGGCAATAGCGCCAGCCAAGAAGCGCTCTGGAAAAAAAGCCCCCTCTTGGCAGATCCAGCCCTGGATACACAAATGAAAACCGCTTTGATTGGCACGTCTCTGCCCCTGCCGTTCAGCCGTGGTCAATTGCTCTTAAACACCTGGCAGCAGATTGTCTTGGTAGATTTTGGCCAGGGCGAACGCTGGCACCATGTGACTGTCCAGATCCAGGGAGAATAGGCCATGAGTTCAGAGTTCCTGGCCTGGCAGAGTCAAGATTTATACGCACTCTTGGGTATTACCCGCATGGCCAGCGAAGAAGATATCCGCAAGGCCTTTCGCTCCCGCGCCAAGGACTGCCATCCCGACCGCTTTCCCCTGGGCTCGGCTGAACGCCAGGAGGC
>CAZRFI010000192.1:0-1963 GCA_964598905.1 uncultured Candidatus Sericytochromatia bacterium
GCCTGAATCACCTGCACCCCACGTTGTAGTTCCATGCCCAGCGGGTGGCCGCTCCGACTGCCCAAATCGCTCAGAACTGCGCCCGTCTGTTCTTCTGCCACGGTGATTTCAAGTTGCATAATCGGCTCAAGTAGCGTGGGTTTGGCCTGCTCATAGGCATTGCGAAAAGCCAGTTTGGCCGCCAATTGAAAAGCCAGATCTGAAGAATCGACATTGTGGCTGGAACCATCATAAAGCGTAACTTTTAGATCGGTAATCGGCTGACGGGCCAGAATGCCCTCCTGCATCATCTCCTGAACACCCTTTTCAACTGCAGACCAATAGTTACGCGGCACCGCACCGCCCACAATCTGGGTTTCAAAGACAAAGCCAGCCCCCCGGGGCAAGGGTTCTAAACGCAGCCAGACATCGCCATACTGGCCATGCCCTCCGGTCTGCTTCTTATGTTTACCTTGAGCTTCAGCCATCTGGGTAATCGTTTCACGGTAGGGAATCTGGGGCTCAGAAAGTGTGACTTCAACGTGATAACGAGAGGCCAAACGTTCAATCAGCAACTCCACATGGGCCTGCCCCACACCGCCCAAAACCGACTGGTGGGTGGCAGGATCCACAGAAAGGGTAAAGTAGGGGTCTTCTTCCTTGAGCTTGTGCAGGCCATTGGCCAACTTGTTTTCATCCTGGCGGTGCTTGGGTGCAATTGCCACAGCATAAATCGGCTCGGGTTTTTTCAGCGGATACAGCACAAAGGTTTGACCTGAAAGCTGGGTTGCCAGCAGGGTGTCACCGGTTTGGGTGTGCGCCAGTTTAGCCACTGCGCCAAGATCTCCCTCCACCAATTCTTCTACGGCTTCGGTCTTTTTGCCCTGCATACGCATCAGTTTTCCCATCCGTTCATTGTGGCCATTGGCATTCAAGACGTTCTGACCATTCTGAAGCGAGCCCGAAAAGACCCGGAATAACGAGATCTTACCCAGATAGGGATCCGTCACGGTTTTAAAGACATAGGCACTGAAAAGTTTTTCCTGGGTCAAATCCACTTCCCACGTTTTTTCAGAATTTTCAACATCCTGGCAGACCACAGGCCCACGTTCTTCAGGATGAACGGCCAAATATTTCAGCGCACTGACCAGACTGTGAAGCCCTGCCCCCGTTTTACCAGAGCCCGAAAGCAAAAGATGACGGTGTCCGGCTTTAAAACTGTCATGAATCACATGACGAACTTCATCCACAGGCAAATGGCCGGTTTCGAGATAGGTATCGAGTAAATGCGCATCCTCTTCAGAAACTTCTTCTACCAGGGTTTCCAACCCCTGGGCCGCGTCCACATCGGCAGGAATCTGCTTGGAATGGCCTTCACGGGATTCATCTGTGACCCAGGCTTCCTCTTCGAGGACCTCCACATTGCCACTCAAATTATGGCCATGTCCAATGGGTAAGGTCAGGTGATAAAGGTTCTGAAAATCAGGAGTTTCTTCAAGTTGAGCTGCAAAGGTCTCAAAATCCGCCAGATCATGATCGAGTTTATTGACAAAGAGCATACAGGGCAAATGGCGCTCGCGAATCACAGTCATCAGTTTTTGAGTGGTAATATCCAACCCCTTGAGAGGGTCCAAGACCAAAATCACGCTTTCCACGACATTCAAACTGTCTAAGCTTTCATGTAAAAAATCCTGAAAACCAGGGGTGTCGATAAAATTAAACAGCCAACCGTCTTCCGTGCTGACCTGACACAAACTGCTGCCCAGGGAAAGATGGCGGCGAATTTCATCGGCATCATAATCTGAAACCGTTGTGCCCGCTTCGATCGTCCCTTTTTGGGAGAGGGCCCCCAGATAATGTAAAAGGGACTCCAGCAGGGTGGTTTTACCACTGCCGAAAGTCCCCAATATCGCAATATTTCTTTTTTTTGAGTCCTCAGTCATAAGGCATGCTCCTTCTGAAATAAATCTCTACAAGGATCATA
>CAZRFI010000192.1:2063-9831 GCA_964598905.1 uncultured Candidatus Sericytochromatia bacterium
CCCGCCAGCAGCAGGGCCGCGTTGCGTTCCATACCACTTTTGATCAATGTGATGCTGTAGTCCACCAACAAGATCGAGTTTTTGACCACCAGGCCTAAGAGCATCACGATCCCAATCAGGGTAAACAGACCCAATTCCTGATTGGCGAGAAACAGACCCAAAAATGCGCCCGCAAACGAGAGTGGCAGGGCCGCCATGATCGTCAGCGGATGTAAAAAATGCTCAAACTGTGAGGCCAGAATCAGGTAGATAAAGATCACGGCCAGCAACATGGCTTGGCCCATGCTCGAAAACGAGTCTTTCATGCGCTCGGCCTGGCCCTGAAACTGGTATTTGACCCCCGGTGGCAATTGCATTTTTTTCAGCTCAGCCGTAACTGGATTGATAATTTCGCTCAAAGAGGCGCCAGGAATCGCGTTGGCATAGACCATGACCTGCCGCTCACGGTCGTAGCGGTTGATATTTGTGGGGCCCAGTTCAAAGCGGATTTCAGCCAAGGCCCCCAGTGGGATCTGGGCACCTGAAGCTGTTTGCACAGGCAGTGAACGCAGGCGCTCATAGTCGTAACGCTCAGCATTGTTGAGGCGCACCCGGATATCCACATTGGTATTGTCCAGGCGCATTTGGCTGGCCAAATCACCCAAGGAGGCGGCCCGAATCGTGCTAGCTATAACGGCGGGTGTGATACCCAATTCCATGGCCCGGCGCTGATCGACTTTGAGGTGCAATTCTTGGCGGGGGGTGCCGGTGGAGGTTTTGGAGACCTTGACCACTGACATCTGATGCAAACGGCCCACGAGTTTGTCTGCCACCATTTGCAGGTCTTCGAGTTTGTCGCCCTGCAGTGAGAGATTCATGTCGAAGGTATTGCCTGTGCCATCGTCCACCCCTTGGGTTTCGCGGTAAGAAATGATCGCACCAGGGATATTTTCGGTGAGTTTTTGCAAGCGGGTTTGCACCGAAGCGGCACTTTCGCGGCGGCCCTCTTTTTTGGATTTGAGCGTGACGGAGACAGAGCCCGCATCCGTGGCGCCCCGGCTGGAGCCGGCGGTGATCAACAAACTTTCGACCAGGGGTTCTGTTTTGACCCGTTTGGCGATTTCCCAGAGAATGCCTGCGGTTTGCCCCAAGCTGCTGCCAGAAGGCAAATCAACCCCAATTGAAAACTCTTCGCGGTCGTTTTTGGGGGCAAAACCGGCGGGCAATAAACTGGCAATGGGGATGGCCAGCACAAAGATCAACACAGCAATGCCGAGGGTGGTAAAGCGGCGGCGCAGGGCCCAGCGCAAAATTTCCTGATAGCTGCCACCAATGCCTTTGACGGCTGCGGCATGTTCATCGACGTGTTTGGCAGGCATCGGTTTGAGAAAATAGGCCGCCAGCATGGGTGTCAGGGTGCGGGCCACCAGCAGTGAGACCAACACCGCGCAGGAAACCGTCAGACCAAATTGCCTGAAAAAGCGCCCAATCATGCCACCCATAAAACCCACGGGGGCAAAAACGGCGACAATCGAAAAGGTGGTCGCGACAACGGCCAGACCAATTTCGTTGGTGGCGTTGATGGCGGCCCGAAAGGGGTGTTCCCCCATTTCTATGTGCCTGTAAATATTCTCCAAATCGACCACCGCGTCGTCGACCAAGATGCCGACCACCAGCGAGAGCCCCATCAAACTCATAAAATTGAGTGAGAAGCCCAACATATTCATAAAGGTATAGGTCGAAATCACCGACGTCGGAATCGCAATCGCGGCAATGATCGTCCCGCGCACGGTGCGCAAAAACAAAAAGATCACAATCACGGCCAGCAGAGAGCCCACCAGCAATTCTTCCATGGCCCCGTCTTTGGACTCTTCGATAAATTTGGCGGTGTCAAACGAGAGGTCGATTTTCATGCCGGGGGGCAGTTCTTTGCGGATTTTTTCGACTTCGGCATTGAGGCGGTGGGCCATATCGACGGTATTGGTGCCCGATTGTTTTTGAATCGACAGCACCACTGCCGGTTTGCCGTTCCACCAGGTGCGCGAGCTGAGATCTTTAAAGCCGTCTTGAACCTGACCCAAATCGCTGAGCAAGAGCACTTTGCCCCCGTTGATCGTGAGCGGGGTTTGGGCAATTTGTTGGGCTGTTTTGTAGGCATTGACGGTGCGCATGACAATCACGGATTTGCCGGTGTCGATCTGGCCACTGGGGAAGTCCAGGTTTTCTTGCTGCAAGCGGGCCGAAACCTGGGATGGGGTGATTTTGTACTGGGAGAGCAGGGACGGATTGAGCATGATTTGGACTTCGCGCTCTTGGCCGCCCAAAATGCTGACTTCGGCCACGCCATTGACTTTTTGCAATTGGTTTTTGAGTTCGTCGCGGGCAAATTCGGTGAGCTCAGGCAGTGTTTGTCGCCCAGTAATCGCATAAAAGAGCACGGGGGTGGCATTGGGATCGACGCGGGCAATGATCGGCTCATCGGCATCGAGGGGCAATTTTTTGCGCACAAGGGCGACTTTTTCGGTGACTTCGTTGGCGGCTTCTTTGATGCTTTTTTCGAGTTTAAACTGAATAATCACGGTCGCGATGCCGTTGCTGGAGGTCGAGGTGATATGTTCGATCCCGTTTAAGGCGCTGACGGCGTCTTCGAGGGGTTTGGCGACCAGGGTTTCCATTTCGCGGGCCGAGGCGCCGGGGTAGGTGGTTGAGATTGAGACAATCGGAAAGCTGACATCTGGGAAGAGTTCGACCGGCAGGTTGATATACGACATCAGCCCCAGCACCAACATGCAGACAATCAACATGACGGTGCTGACTGGGCGACGGATCGCCATTTCGGAGATATTAAAACCAGCGGATTTTTCTGGGGCTTTGTCTTGGTTTATTTCTGCTTCGGGTTGGGGATTAGCTGCCATGGGCTGCCACCTCTTTGACTGCGGCCTGGATTTGTACCTTGTCGCCGGGCCGGACAAAACTGGTGCCTTTGACAATGACCTGATCCAGCGGGCTGAGGCCCTGACGAATTTCAACCGCTTCGGGGGTGCGCAGGCCGGTTAAAACGGTCTTGGCTTGAACCGTGCCAATTTTGCTTTTGGCATCGTTGCCCAGATTGACTGTATAGACCCAGGTTTTGTCATTTTCGCGAATCAAAGCCTCTGGGGGAACGGTGAGAGCCTGGGGTTTTTCTGCCAGCACAATTTCACAGTCGAGCATCATGCCCGAGCGCACGGCGCTGCCGCGATCAAGCTGGGCTGTGAGTTTGACCAAACGGGTCTGGGGGTTAACCACCGGGGCGATGGCGGTAATCTGGGCCACAAGTACCCGCTGACCCAGACCCGAGCTGCGCACTTGGACACGTTGTCCAAGTTGAATCCGTTCCACTTCGCGTTCAGGCAAAAAGAGTTCGATTTCGGGCCGGCTGTTTTCGGCCAAGCTCAAAACGGCGTTGGGGGGGCCAACAAAACTGCCAGGATCGAGGTTCTGTTGGGTAACAACCCCTGTCAAGGGTGAGACCAAACGGTAATTTTGCAATTGGGCTTGGTAGAGCTGAATCGTGGCCAAAGCCTGGTTGTGCTGGGCGCGGGCGGCTTCGATCTGTTCAGGGCGGGTACCATCCAATAATTGCTGTAAATTGGCACGGGCGCCGACAATCTGCTGTTCCATTGCCATGATTTGCTGCTGACTGCTCTGCAATTGGGTTTTGGACATTTCCAATTGTTGGGTGGTAATCACGCCTTCGCTGGCCAAACTCTGTTGACGCAGCAGATCCCTTTCGCTTTGGGCGCGGCTGGCTTGCAATTGGCCCAGACTGGCCTGTAATTGACGCACACTGGCGCGGGCCTGAGTGATTTGGGTTTGCAGGGGGCCGTTGAGCATTTGATTTAAATTGGCTTTGGCGGCCTGGGCCGAGGCTTTGGCCTGTAAGAGCTGGGCATCGAGTTCGGTATGTTCTATTTCACCCAGGGTTTGTCCCCGATAAACGGGGCTGCCTTCTTTGATATACAGGGCTGTTAAACGGCCACTGACTTTGGGGACCAATTGCACTTCTTGCATCGCGACCACATTGCCGGGAAGTTTGAGAAGATCAAGCAGACGGCCTTTGTGGGGCTGAGCCACAGCCACTGCAGTGGGGGGCGGCACCTGGTGTTTGAGCGCCTCTTCACGGGCTTTTTTTTGCTGTACCCGACTGGCCACGAGTCCCGCAAAGAGCAAGACAAAAACCAGAATTCCACCGATGATAAGCCGTTTTTTATTCATGAGATTTTTCTTTTGAGTGACAATTTAGATAATTTTTCAACAATGCTTTATGGCTGAAATAATTTAGATTGTAATTATTTCGTAATACTTTTATTTCGTAATACTTTTATTTCGTAATACTTTTATTTTATCTGATAAATATTTTAGTATCTAAAGCATTTTAGCACAAAAGAAGAGCCCCACAAGGTGATTTGATTTACTTTGTGGGGTAGAAATTTTTGCTTTAAACGAAACGCCCGAGGGCTTGAACGGCTGTTTAGCCCTGAATAAAATGGGGAACAAAACGCGAAGCGTTGGTGGTAATCGGCCCCAAATCTTCGCGAATGCCAATGCCCGCCGCATCTCCGCGAATCACCCAAGAACCGAGCACGGCAGTCCAGCCATCGTAGACAGGCAAAGGGTGGTAGGCCTGGATGATATGCCCTTCGGCGCCATAGTCTCCGCCCAATTCGAGCACATCTCCCTCTTGCACCAGGGTAATATTGGCTCCTTCTCGGCTGAAAAGGGGCTTTTTGACATAACGCGAGCCCACTTTTAAATAGGCCTGGGGGTCGTCGGCAAAATAGGCGGGTAGCAAATTGGGGTGCCCTGGATACATCTCCCAGAGCAGGGGCAAAATGCCTTTGTTGGAGAGCAGCATTTTCCAGGGGGGTTCAATCCAGCGTGCGCCGGTATAAGGCAATTGGGGGCCAAAGTCTTCGCGCACCATCATTTCCCAGGGATAAAGCTTAAAGATCGCTTCGATCACCCGATCCTGCAAATCCGTCAAACGTCCGGCGCTGTCCATGCCAATTTGGTTCATGTCCATCAATTCAGTCGGATAGCCGACCTGCTGAAAGAGTCCTTCGAGATAGCGCACTGTGCCTGTGTCTTCGTCGCTGTCGGTCACGCAGCCAAAATGTACCAGGGTGTCGAGTCCCAGTTCGGGGATGCCTGCGAGCAGTTTTTCTTCAATTGAATTGAACTGGTCGGCATCAACGGGCAAAATCCCTTTGGCAATCAGGTCTTCGAGCCACAACCATTGAAAAACGGCCGACTCGTACAACGAAGTGGGGGTGTCTGCGTTAAATTCCAGCATTTTGGCAGGGCCCCGGCCATCGTAGGCCAGATCAAAACGACCATAGAGTGTGGGTTCGTCTCGGTTCCAACTGTGGCGAATCCAGTCCCGACAAAAGGGCGGAATTGCCAGTTTTTCCAGCCACTCTTCCCGTTGCAGGGCCTCTTCGACCACGGCATAACACATTTCCACCAATTCGCCGGTGGGGGCTTCGAGGTCTGTTTCGACCTGTTCCAGGCTAAATTGGTAGGCCCGGCCTTCGTGCCAATAGGGCTCGCCATCAATGGTGTGAAAGGTGAACCCCGTATCGTCGGCCAATTCGAGGGCGTAGGGACGGGGTTCAAAGGCGCGCAATTCCATTAGCTGGACATGCTGGCGCGGGACATCGCACCAAAACCACCGCGTTTGAGCGTGCTGGTGGTGCGGGTGGGGCGGCTGGTAACCACAGAACGTGAGATCTTTTGACGGCCTGTGGTATTGGAAACGACCATGCCTTTATTGGTCATAAATGGGCCAGCAGAGCCTCCCGCATAGGTGCGGTACATCGGCTGAGACAACGATTGACCTATCATAATACCCGCCATCATGGGCATAAAGCTGCTGTGGTGGTGGACCACGGTGGTGTGACCACTGCCATCGCTGGTTGCTGGCGCGGTTTCGCCACTGTTGCCATTTTCATCTTCGCATTTACCAACGCCAAATTCGGCTTCACAATCGGCTTTGCTTTCAAATTTGGGGGCCACATCTTTGTGTTCTGCTTGGGCTTTGGCATACAACTCTTGGCATTGCACTTGATTGTATTGGCCAATTGCGACACATTGTTCAATGCTTTCCACAACTGAGGCGTCTTCTTGCTTTTCGCCACAGCCGGTCATCAGGCTGAGAGACATTACCGAGCCAATAATGGCGGGAGTGACCCGCCGGGAACGTTTGAGCATCTTAAAACAGTCCTTATTATTAATCTAGCAACCCTTCTATTCTAACGTTTGAGATTCGCTCTGACTATGAGCGCGATCAAGAAAATTGCTCAAATCTTTGAGCACCACTGTAAAGATTAAAACGCTCGGACTTGGTAAAGCCGATCAGGGTTTGCTCGTAGCTGCGCGCGAGCTCCAGCGCCAGGCTGGTGGGGGCACCCACCGAAACAATCACAGGAATTGAGGCCATCAGCGCTTTTTGCACCAATTCAAACCCCGCTCGGCCACTGAGAAACAAGATTTGCCTGTTTAAAGGCACTTGGCCCAGCATCAAGGCGGCCCCAATGACTTTGTCCACGGCATTGTGGCGCCCCACATCTTCGTGTAAATGCAGCAATTGCCCTTGGGGGCCAAACAGAGCGGCGGCATGGACTCCCCCCGTTTTGGCAAAGGCTTTTTGTTCGGGCTGGGCCAGGGTCTGTAATTGGGCCAGCAGGGCGGGATCTAGGCGCGGTTCTGTGGCACTCATATCCGGTTGCAGCACTTGTTTGAGGCTGGTTATTTCCTGTTTGCCACAGAGCCCACAGCCCCCGTGGCTGACATTCTGCCGCTCTAATTTGCTTAAATCTGGGGTCAGGCCTGGTTTGAGACGCACCTGCAAGATGTTGTACTGCTGCTCAGCGCGATTTTTGCCGAGACAATAGGTCATTTTGACCACATCGCTGTGGGTCTGAATCAGGCCTTCGCCAAAGAGCCAGCCCAGCGCCAATTCGTAATCCATGCCGGGCATCCGCAGCGTGGTGATTGCCGATTGGGTTTGCGATTCTTCTAAGGGGCCCCAACACAGGCGAATTTCGAGCGGTTCTTCGCAGGCCAATTGGTCCTGGCGGGGGGGACTGAATTTGCCCGATTCCCAGCGCAAAATGGCATATTTGCGCAAGCTGCCCCCTGCTTTCATGGGCTAATGAGCTGCTGGAGGCAAGGGCTCGGTAAAGACGTTGGTGAGGCGGTGTTTGAGTGCCTCGGGGGTCATGTGGTAGCGACCACTCCAGGAGCTGATCAGATAAACCGGTCTGCCATTGATTGTCTCTTTGCCTGTCAGCAACATGGCGTGATCTTCTGAGCCAATCGTCAGTTTGCGGCCCAAATTCAGGGCTTGGTCCACTTCTTTGAGCAGGGCTTCGGGGTCTTTGACCCGTTTGACTTGGGTCGTCTGGCCAGGCTTTTCGGGATCGGGAACTTCGACTTCGATGTGGTATTTGCTGGCCAGATCGTGCCATTGATTGCCAAAGAGACCCTGGGCCAGGTACTCCATCTCGCCTTCACTCATACCATCACTTAGGCGGGCCAGTACAGGTTTGGGCAGGGGCTTCAGATCCGGATGTTTGCGGGCTTCGCGTTTTAAGGCGTCGGCTTCATTGAGACCCTGAGCACTGTCGACTGAGAGGCGACTGTCGTAATGACTGAGTTGGCCACGGTGAAAGGTGTGGTAATCGTTTTCACCGGCTTGATGGCCGAGGTTCATAAACGAATTTTGAAGCAAGCGGCTGGAGAGCAA
>CAZRFI010000193.1:0-7359 GCA_964598905.1 uncultured Candidatus Sericytochromatia bacterium
GGTCAGTTTAATTTGGCGATGCAAGCCCTGGAAAAAGTTTCAGGTGCTGGTCAGGTGGATTTCTCCCGTATCACTCCCCAGCAGCAGCAACTTTTGGCCTCTTTGGGCCTCACTTCCCAAAATACCGCCACTGTTTATCAGCAGCTTTACCAATTGCTCTTGCCATCTATGCAAACCCAGACCAGCAATGCTTTCCAAACGGTTCAATCTTCGGTGACAAGTTTCCTCTCCAATGTCGATCTGCGCCAGCAGACCTTTTCCAATATCGAATCCCAGGCCCGTGACCTCTCCCGCGTTCAGGGCGTGGTTTCGACCCTTTCCGCTGGCAGCATCAACGATTTGCTTGCGGATCAAACTGCCGGGGTCTACGACCTCTCCGTCAGCAAAATTACCGGTCAGAATTTTAATTTAAAATCGGGTATGGACTATACCCTCGGCCATTTTGTTGTGCTTTCACAAGAGTCACCCACCACCTTGCAAAGTGTCGAAGGCATTTTGCAAAAAGTTCAAAGTGATCAGGCTGTCAGTCCCCAAGAGCGCTCGCTTTTGAATAAATATGGTTTGAATGTCAATACCCAAAACAAATTGGAAACAATTGAGCGCAAACCCCTCAGCTTGCAAGAAGTGCAACAGCTCGAGTCCGTGGTCTTCAGCATGAAAGACCCTTCTGAAGGTTATCAAAAGGTTTTGTCTGCCAGTGCCGACGTGATTCGTCAGTCGAAAAAACTTGAAGAACTGGGTGAGCGTGCCAGTTTTGAGATCGTGGAAGTGCAGAAAGCCACAGTTGAAGTGGTGGCCCAAAACCAAAACCTGCAACAGACCCATCAGACCACCAACCAATTAAATGCCAAAATTCAAACGGCCCAGAGCCAGGCCCAGCAATTGCAAACAGCGGTTCAAGCCGCTCCCAGCTTGATTGCACCCAACCCTTCAGCCACCCTTGATGTCAGTCCCTTGCTCTTGGCACAGTGGAATATCAGCGTGCAAAACGGGTCCGAGGGTCAGCGCTTTTTTATCCAGGGCCGTGAGGTTTCTCAACTTGAGGTGACCCAGCATTTGGGTTCCTTGCTCAAACAGCAGCAGCTCTTTATTCAACAAATGGCAAGTGATTTGGCCCGCAGCAAAAGTGAGGCGCTCAAAGCCACAGCCACTTTGGCTCAGTCCACCCAAAAACTCGAAACCAAAACCGAGCAACTGGAACAGACCCGTGCTGAGATCAAGGTTGAAACTGTCAAGTTACAAGAATTAGAATTGACCCGTTTGGAAGTGGTCAAACAGGCTGAGCCCTTGCTCAAACCCGAAGAGCGCAAAATGGTTCAAGAGGTGATCAACCCCTTTGTTGCAAAGACGGTGGTCAGTGTTCAAACCCGGATTGAAAAACTCGATCAAGAAATTGAACAGACGGTGACCCAGGCCAAAGCTGCGATTGTTGAGTCCAAAGCTGTGCAGGAAGGGGTTTTGCGTGATTCCCGTCGCTGGGAAAAAACCCTGGCTCAGGCCGAAGACCTTGATAAATCGATTGGTGAGACCTTGGCCAAAATTCCTGCTACACCTGAAAAAGCGCCGAACACAGCGGGTGAGGCAGAGCAGACTGAATCCCTCTTGCAGGCTGAAAAAACCAAATCAGCGCAGTTCGATTCCGCTCCCAAAAATGCAGAAGAGGCGATTGCCCGCCAAGAGCGCGAAGAATTGGCCAAGGTGCATGAAAATATCGAACATGACAATCTGGAGCGCCAGCGTTTAGAAGAGGCCCAGGAAGAGGCCCGCGAACTGACCCGTCACAATCAAAAACGGGCAGAGTTGGACAAAGCCTTCTTTAAACAGGAAATCGAACAATTGCGCGACAAAGACTGAGTCTGAAACTCTCTTTGTACTTGCTCGACGGCTAATTTCCGCTGTTGTGTTGGTTCCAGTTTAAGGCCTGGAAGGCGTTTAATTGTCCCCAGCCCGTGCTTTGATCAAATCCCTCTGTCAGCTGCCGATTGCCCTTGATATCATCTGCACTGACCATCAAGCGGGCCCGCACCTGGGCTGGTGTGAGTTGGGGCTCTTTGGCCAATAAGAGCGCGACTGTGCCTGTTACATGGGGAGCGGCCATGGATGTGCCTGAGGTCGCTGCCTGTCCGAGTGTGCGAATACGCCCCTGATAAGATTCAAAGGTGCGGTAAGTGGGCCATGATGAGAGTATTTGTTGGCCGGCATTGCGCCGGGCACCACCGCCGCCAGGGGCCACCAGCTCAATTTCAGGCCCGCCATTGGAATAGTCAGCCACAGTGTTTTTATCATTGATGGCCCCCACCGCAATCAGGCCCTCATAAAAAGCGGGGGCTGAGATCCCGGCGATGGTATTGACGCTGCGCTGACTTTCGTTGCCTGTGGCCCCGATAACCACAATGCCTTGATTGAGTACCAATTGAATGATGTCTTGTAGGGCTTTTGAGCCCGGTGGGTTGCGTTCGTTGACTGTGCCAATGCTCAAATTTATCACTTTGGCGCCTTTTTCAAGCGCCCTTTGAAAGGCCTGGGTTAAGACCAGGGCATTGGTGGCCCCGGCCATATTGGTGGCTTTGATCGGCAAGATTTTAACTGGGCCGCCTGCCTGGGCCTGATTGGCGACCATGTGAATAATTCCCGCAATATGCGTGCCATGGCCATTTCCGTCCCGCCCGGCATAATTTTCCTCAAAGGTGCTGTCACTTTTGCTGCGCAGAATATCTTTGCCTACCACCTCGTTCCAGATATCTTCCAGGGGCAACAATTGGGGCTTGAGCAGGGGATGGTCGGGATCCACGCCTGAGTCGATCACCGCCACGGTCAGGGGGGTGGGTTTATCTACAATTTTCCAGGCAGCAGGGATTTTGGCTTGTTTTAAATTCCACATCTCTGCCAGTGGCGGCAGGCTGCTGGGATCGACTTGGCTGATTTGAAAACCCGCACGGGGATCTGTATTGAGTTCGGTGGACTGCTGTTCCAGCGCATAGCTCTGATTGGCTTCGGCATAAACGACACGTGGATCTTGTCTGAGTTTATTGAGTTGCTGTTCTGCTGCCGCTGCATTTTTCAGGTTTTGGCTGTAAAGCCTGAGTTCGGGATTGATCAGTGTGAGTTGTCCCAAATCAGCGCTGGGTTTTGATTTGAGACGCAGCAAAATTTGGCTTTGAGGCAGATCTTGAATGGTTGTTGTGACGAATAAAGGGGCTTTCACAGCGTTCCCTTGTGCCGTAAGTGGCATTTGACAGGCTGTTAGCAGCGTGAGCAGGCCTGCTGAAACGAAGAGATGCAAGTGTGCCATAGGGTATTTCAAGGTGTACTCCACAGGTTCTATTTTCTTATTGTAAAGCCTGTTCTGGCTTGAAAAAAAGCAATTATTGAACTCTTGGGAGGCAGTTTGAGAGATTTGAGCAAAACTTATCCTACTCTTAATCGCTGAGACGCTAGAAAATGCCACTTTTGGGGGATAATAAGATCAAGCAATGTTATCCAAGGAGCCTTATCCCCCATGGTCCAGCAAGGTCTGCAACCCCTGAACAGCCTTTTGCAAGCCGCCCCCCCCCAGGCCTATCAAGCTGCTCCAGCTCAGGTGCCGACCCTGGTTCCCATTCCTCCTCCCGCCGCTCCTCAGGCTTATACCCCCGATCAGACCCAGTGGAACCAAGTGGCTGCTTCCCAAGGCATTCCCGCGACTTATGCCCCGCAAACTCAGGCTGTGCAATACCAATCTCCCCAGCCTCCCGTTCAGTATCAGCCACCTGCTCCCCCTGTGCAATACCAAGACCCCAATGCTGTTTATTACGCCCAGCAGCAACAGGTTCAATACCAACAACCTGTTCAGTATCAACAACAGCCAGCAGCCTATCCCAGTTACGCTGTGACCCAAGAGCCCGTTGAGTACAAAAAAGGGGGCTTTCCGCTCTCTCACACCCTCGGTGGAGCAGCCTTGGGTGCCGTCATTGGTTCGCGCTGGAAAAGCAAACCCATTTTGGGCGCTGTCATCGGCGGGGCGATTGGTCTGACCATCGGAACGATTTCACAAAATTAACCATGCCTGTTTTCCTGCGCGATTCCCGCAGTGAGGATCCCGCTTTTTGGGAGGCCTATGGCGAGGGGCGTGCTGAATTGGAACGGGTGCGCATGCGGGGTGATGCCCAGATCCTGTTGCGCATGTTGGGCTCTTTGGGCACCTATGCCCGCCTTTTGCAACGGTATGCCGAATCCGTGGAATTGCTTCAAGAGGCCTTAACACTCTCTCAAGAACTGCATTTGCCCGCCTTTGAAGCTGCCAATCTGATTCGCTTGGGCACGGCCTACCAATATGCGGGGCAAGACCAAGCCGCAGAACATTATTTTCAAGAAGCTTTGAAGTTGACAGAACATCCCGAAGCCTCTGCCTATCGTGATTTTGCCTGGCAGCATCTGGGCAAACTATTGGCTGAACAAGGGCTTTTTAACGAGGCGCGGGGCTGTTTTCTGGCTGCGCTGCAATTGCGCCAAGACAAAGGAGACACCGATCTTTTGGCTTCAACACAGGCGGCACTCACAGCCCTGGATGCGCTGATAGCTGCCGGGCGCACAGATTTGGATGTGTTTTAGCCAGGTAGTTTAATCCGTGCAGAGACTTGTTCTTCGCCAAATAATTGCCGCAGGGCGTACTCGTCTTGGATTTCGCGTTGGGTTTTTTCGCCAAAACCTTCCACCAAACGAGACCGATCCAGGGCTTCTTGAGCCATCGCCTTGAACTGGGCTTTTTCTTCGGTTTTGTCTGTTTTGAGACTGAGGACGGCGAAGGCAATGGCCTTGGCTATTTGGATTTTCCAGAATTGTTCATCCAACATTTGACCCTCGTTGAGCAGATTGATCAGTTTGATTGCGTTTTTGGGTTTGCTTTCTACCCAACAAGAGCTGATCATATAAAAAATCTGAATATGTAAGGCCCGCAATGCGGAGAGTCCCTGCACAAAGACATTGGGGGTGTCCAAGACCTCTGCATAATGGGTATTGGCTGCGGACATGGCCGAATGAAAACACGTCTGGGCTTCAGGCAAATGGTGTTGGTGATTGAGCAGATAATTGGCCACATCGTAATACAAATTGGCCAGCTCTTTTTTATAAAAATAGTGATCCTGGCTGGTTAAGACCTTGGCGTGATAAGACCTGAGTTGGGTTTCTGCCTTATCAAAGAGTTTCAGGCCTTTGCGGGCGCGCTCCGGAGAGACACTGCGCAAATACTGGCGGGCCAACATGCCCGTGTAAACGGCGACACTGCAATGGATGTCGGCTTGGGCGTCTGATCCTTTGAGCTTGAGCACATTTTGAAACTGTATTTCACTCAGATCACGGGTTTGGTTTTCGAGAATATAGTGGATGCCCCAGGCCACGGTCATGGTGCGCAAAAGGGTGCGTTTGAGCACGGGCACGGCTTTGCACAGGGCATTGTTATTGAGCAGGCGATCGGCAATTTCCCAGGCATAGGTGACAAAATCTTCGATCCGGTAAAAGTCAAAGAGCAAGAACCCTTCTTCTTCCTCGGTAATATGCCGGTCGACATAGGCCTGCAGCAGGCGGGTGCCCTCGTTGAGGTTGTTGATAATCTGGGTGATCGTCTCCTGACAGCGAATCTGGCTGAAGGGCACTTCGTAACCTTCTTCGACCTGATAGGCCTTGTGCAGATCTTTGTCTTTGCCCAATAATTGCCAGAGCAGGGTCCGGTTTTCTTTCTCAATAAAAATCGTTGGATAGCCTTTGTCATAGTCCAGAATCAAGGGCTCTATTTCATCGAGCAGTCCATCGAGGGCCTCCAAATGACTGCGCAAATGGCTCTGATTGTGCTTTAAAGTGGCATCTAGATTGGTGTTGAGCTGGTGGGCCACCCGGTTTTTAATCATTTCGGGGGTCCAGGGGCCTTCGAGATAACCCAAGAGGGTAATCACCTCATCACAGGTCGTATCGACTCGCTCAGGCGGGCAAAGAATTTCCAACAGGGGTTTGACAAACTCCTGTTTGGGCCGGTAATAATTGCCTTCTTTGGAACTCAACCAGGTGGCCAAACTGGATTGATTGGTTTCCAAGCCGCGTGCGGCCAGGGCCTCAATCACTGAGGATTGGTTTAAACCGCTGTCTTTCCAAAGTTGCTTGAGAATCGCTTTGGCGCGGTAAATATTTTCTTGCTCTTCTTTTGAAAACCCAGATTTCATAATTGGCTGTCCTCGTATCATTTCTGTCTCTATTGTGACTGGCCTTTTTGAGTTTATCGCACATAACTCGATATCCCTGTTCAAAAATAGTCACCAAAAATTTGTTTAAACATTTTTTTGACAATATCGAGTTTTACTCTCATTGGCCAAAATGGGCCCCCTACAATAGGCATTAACCTGAATGAATTTTAAGGTGGGATGGCGAATGTTAGTGAAGAACAACCGTTTGGAAGAAGTAAAAATCTCTGAAGCTCCCTTCAAAGCCGCTTTTGTTTTGCCTTTGCTGGGTATTTATGCATGTGTACAGGCCTTGATTACCCAATTGCTTTTGCCTTCTGGCCAATTTGTAGGGCTTTCACTCATGGCTGGCCTTTTGCTTGTCTGTGGGGCTTGGGCCTGTCTCAACCATTTTCGGGCCCAGGGTTTAACCGCGTTGCAAAATGAGCTGCAAGACCTGCAAGAAAAGCGCAAAGCTTTGGAAAAACAAAATGCCAAGCTGCAAGAATTGGTCATGACCGATGCCCTGACGGGGGTTTCCAATCGCCGCTATTTTGATTATTTGCTGACCCGCGAATGGCAATTGGGCATCAGAGACACGCGTTCGCTGGGCCTGATCGTCTGTGATATCGACCATTTTAAACAGTTCAACGACCAATTTGGGCATCTCGCTGGCGATGATTGTCTGGCCGCTGTGGCCCAAACCCTCAAAACCACTCTGGCTGAGCAAAACTATGAAGTGGCCCGCTACGGCGGAGAAGAATTTGTGGTGCTTTTGCCGGGTGCCAATCTGGCTGAGACCCAAAAGGTCGCAGAGCAACTCAAACAGGCGGTTCACTCGCTCTCACTCGTGCCTGAGTCCCACGCCACCGCTGTCCATGTGAGCCTGAGTTTGGGTGTGAGCTGTTTGATGCCGCAACAAAACCGCAAACCCCAAGACTTGCTCAGCAGTGCCGACCAAGCGCTTTACCGCGCCAAAGCCGCTGGTCGCAACCGGGTTTGTACTTCTGAATTGGTTTAAACATTTCCCCTTGCACCCGCATGTTTTCTGGCCTCCCGCTTGGGAGGTTTTTTTTTCAAAAAATATTTCATTTTTTTCACTCAATATTTTCGAAATATCGAGTTTATCAAAAACTCTGTTTGGCCAAATGTTAGAATAATTTATTTCAGC
>CAZRFI010000193.1:7459-9749 GCA_964598905.1 uncultured Candidatus Sericytochromatia bacterium
TGAGCAAATAACCGGAGAGATGCTATGAAAAAATTTACCTTGGCTGTGCTGGCTGGCTCTTGCTTGCTTAGCGCCTGTCTGACTTCTTCCCCAGCCCAGATCACCTCTCAGTCAGCCCTTAAAGCCGATAGTTTGGTGGTGGCAGCTTTCCACACCATGGCTTGGGATGGGCAGTATTTGTGGCAATACATCAAAGAAGACAAACAAACCCGTCTCTTGGCGCTGGATGTGCGCAACCAAAAAGCCCGCAATTTGATTCTGTCTGAAAGCCCCATGCCCTTTCACAAGGGTGCTGCTTATGGCCGCAATCACCTCTGGTTTTTGGATGAACACAATACCCTTTTCCAGTTCAGCAAGTCAGGGGCATTGGTCAAAACCCTCAAGTTGAAGGATATGCCCGCCCTGGGCGGTGCTGAAGAAATCACCTGGTACGAAGAGCAGCGTGGGGATCAGCGCGAAGAGCAACTTTGGGTCTTACACAAGACCTTCCTCGATGCCGAAGGCAAAACCCAGCCTGCCCGTTTTTATCAGATCGATCCCGAAACGGGCACGATTTTGAAAACGCTGGAGGTCAATGACCAGGGCTTTTACAGCTTTGCCCATCAAAACCTGACCGCTCACAAAGGGGCTTTTTATTTGGCACGCACACATATTTTCAGTGCCGCCAATAACCGCGTCTACCGCGTGGATATGCAGAGCGGCGAAGTCAAAACTGCGCCTTTGAACCGCATTCTCACGGGCATGCCCAGTGTTTTCTTTGACCAAGACCAGCTCTATGGGGTGGAATTGGTCGATCTCACCAAAGACTGTGGCAGTGCCTGCAAAGGCAATCTGCTCTCTTTACCTATGCCCTGATTTCAGTCTGACTTGATCCAGTTGCGGTCTAGTTGCGCGAGAGATCTCCGCCCGGTGCGTTGGGTGGGGGTGGTGTTTCAATGGCCACTCCACCGGTGCGTCTGCGGGGTTTGGCACAGGCAGGAGGCGCAAATTCATCTTTCCATTGGTGTTTGGCAAAGACTTCGGGGTGGGATTTTTGGTAGCCCTGCAAAACAGCCACAAAATTGCTGCCTTTGTAGCGGGCAGGGGGATCCAATTTGAGTTCTGCTGCCAAACGGGCTTTGAATTCGGGAATGTCTTCAATGACCTTGTTGAGAGCCTCACTTTGGTAACCGGCAGGAATGGCAGAGCGATCAGGCCCATACTGGGGAAAGAGTTTGCCGCTGTCGGGTACGGGAGAACCACAGTCGGCCAACCAGCGCTGGCTCACGCGATTGACAGCGTCCTGCCAGGCGTCTGCCAGCAGGCCTTTGGGCAAACCACGAATAATGCGCAATTCCAGGTCCATTTCATCGTGATAGGCCCGCATGATACGGGCATAGGTCTCCGTCCAAGCTTGGGGAATCAGGCGATCCACGATGAATTTGAGGGTCTGAACTTTTTGGGTATAGGCTTCGTTTTTGGCTTGGTACAGCTCCAGGGTCTTTTGGTAAGTCAGTTGATTCTCGTTCAAGCGGGTTTGGTTCAGTTCTTGCTTTAAGAGAGCGCTGCCTTCGGAGCCTGCGGAGAGGGCACTGCCTTCAGAACCCGCAGAGAGACCTGCTGAGAGTTTGCCTTTGAAGACCTGGGTTTCGAGATTTTGATTGAGGGCAATCAAATAGGTCGTGTTGGTGGGGGATATTTCCTGGTTGGCATTGCGGTTAAAGAAAAAGCGGCCACTTGAGAATTGCCCTTTGTACACGGTGCCACGGGTGTCATCCAGATTAAAGACCACCGCTTGGGCAAAAACGGCCCCGTTTTTGCTGATCTGCTCAATGCCCTCTTTGCTGTTAAAGGCACTGCCTTCAGAGCCTGCTGCCAATAAAATGCTGAAAGAGGGGTTATTGTAATAGTTATCGATGCTGCCGCTCTGGAGATCCTGCTTGAATGTGGCGACACTGCTGTCAACCGTGTCTTTGTGTTCGCTATTGACCGCTTTGATTTGAAAGCGCTCTTCGGCTTTGAGAATATAGCTGCTGACAAAACTCTCAGCCAGGGATTGCAGCTCAAAATCCCCCTCATTTTGTAAGGGGCCCGCTGCCGGGACACAGGCCCCCAGGCCCTGTAAGCAGAGCAGCAAAAACAGCAGGCAAATCAAAAATGGGGGTTTCAAGCGATTAAACATAGACTCTCTCTTGTCTCGGACCTTGTTTGGCTCTAATTTGGCTTTTATTTGACTCTAACTGGCAGGCTTCTGAAAGATATTATTGAAATTATTATCCTTATGATACCATTCTCAGATTTGCAATTAAAG
>CAZRFI010000194.1:0-3028 GCA_964598905.1 uncultured Candidatus Sericytochromatia bacterium
ATACCATATATGCAAAAGCTCCTTTTGATAGATCCGCTCCCATCGTAATCAAAAAAAGACACGGGGGGGTTGATCCAGATCAAAGAAAGAAGCCCCTGTTTTGCTTGCCGATGGCCAGCTGAGAATTGGGCCTCCCTCTGGCTGGGGGTTCACGCCGGAAGCAGCGGGCTGCGTGGTATACTTCTGAGAAAGAAAAAAATGTTTCTCTCAGGTTTGAATTCAGAGAAAGGGAGCGAAGATCCCCGTGAACCTTCCGCATATCCTGCTTGTCATTCTGGTCCTGGCCCTGTTGATCGCTTTTCACGAATTTGGTCATTTTATCTGTGCCAAATCTTTGGGCGTTCCCGTCAAGATCTTTTCAATTGGTTTTCCTTTGGGCTCACGTCCTTTGCTCAGCTTTCGCTGGGCAGAGACCGATGTGCAGCTCAACCCCCTGCCCTTGGGCGGTTTTTGTGCCTTTATGGACGATGAAAACAACGAAGATGAGTCCGGCGAAAAAAAAGAGACCTTCGAACCTGGGGACAAGCGTTTTCTGAAAAACCGGGCGATTTGGGAACGGGCAATCATTATTTCCGGTGGCGTGGTCGCCAATATGATTGCGGCTTACGTAATTCTCGTGGCCCTGGTCTTTGCCACGGGGGTACCCGACTTTAATCAAAAGGGCGGTGTTTTGGTGGGCCGGGTCATGGACAACGCGCCAGCTGCTCAGGCGGGAATCAAATCCGGCGATCAGATCAAAAGCATCAATGGCAAGGCGATTGCCACTGTGACGGATATGCAATCCACAGTCAAAGCAGCCAAAGGCCAGCCTTTGACGATCAGTGTCCAGCGGATGAACGAAACCCTGAGCCTCAAAGCCACACCTTCCGCCAGTGGCACGATTGGTGTGGAGATTCAGGATTTGGCCCGCAAACGCCCTGTTTCTGGCCCCGGAGAGGCCTTCGTACAGGGCTGGAAAGACACCCTCAGTATGGCCGATTTGTTGATGGCGGCTTTGACCAAATTGGTCAGTGGTGCTTTGCCTTTAAACCAGGTCGGAGGCTTGGTTGAGGTCGTGCATATGGGCTCCAAAGTCTCGCAAACCGGCTTCTCCCAATTGATGTATTTTGCTGCCCTGATCAGCATTGAGCTGGCGATTCTCAATATCTTGCCGATTCCAGCCCTGGATGGGGGCCATCTCTTTTTGCTGGTGATTGAAGCGGTCCGGGGCAAGCCTTTGCCGCGCCGGATTGAAGAAAAGCTGCATTATGCCGGTTTTATTCTGCTGATTGGCTTGGGTGTGTTTTTAATCTTTAAAGACGTATGGGGCTTGACCCTCGGAAAAGGATAATTGACAGATGGCACTTCGTATTATTCGCAAATCTTCTTCCCAGAGTCAGGTCGAAGTTATTCGTGGTACCGCTGCTGAGGCACAACCCGCTTTAACCCTGCTCTGTCAAATTCAAAACGCCCCAGAGCTTGCGGCTTTTAAGGCCCTGATTGCTGAATCGGAGTGGCTCAGAGACCATGCTGAATGGGTGATTATGAAAGGCCCTGAATTGGAAGAGCAATTGCGTCCCCATTTTCAGGCCCTCAATCACACGATCAAATTAATGAATTCCCCCGAAAAAGCCTCGCTCAATCGCTGTTTTCGCACCCTGATTCAAGAGGCCAGTGCTGAATTTTGCCTCTATTTAAATTGGGCCCCCAGCGCCGAGCAATTGGCGTTTTTGCCTGAGGCATTGGCTTTTTTAAAGTCCAACCCCAATCATGCTGCGCTTTCGCCTTTGCTTTGCAAAGAAGAAAAAATCCTCACAGCTGGAACCTGCCTGATTTTGGATCAGCCCAAACACAGTTTGGCAATGGCCGAGCAAGAATTCAGTATTCCGGCTCGCAGACAGCGCGTTTTGGGCTTGGGACAAGGCGTCTCTGCGTCGGTTTGGCAGGACCTGATTCAAGCGCCGCTGGCTCTGCCTTCTCTGCCGCTGTCCCTCTTGCTCTTGCGCCGCAATGCCTATCTGGGCTTGAGCTGGGAAGACAGCCACTGGGATGCCGATTGGTTGGCCCAGGATATTTCGATTGGTTTGCGTCAGCAGCAATATTGGTTGCATCTCTATCCCGCCACTGTCGCGCTGCCTGAACGGATCAGTGGCGATACCATTTTATTGCAATCTTCAATGCCTGATACCTTTAGCCAACGTTGGCGGCCCGTATTTCGCGAGGCACTGCCGGGTCTGTATCTGCAGATGGGTTTTGAGCAAAAACAGCCCCAGCTCTTTCAATGGAAGGGCCATGCGCAGCAGGACCCTGTGGCCGCTTATTTCGCAGAACTGAAAGTGAGTTAGTTTATGTCTATCAGCGTGGTTGTTTATTGTCCGCAGGCGCCGCTTTTGGTTGAAAGGCATCTTTTGCACAGTCTTGCTCAGCAGCAGGAAGTGCAGCCCGAGGTGCTGATCTACTATGAAAAGGGCGTGACCTTACCTGAATGGCTGCCCGCTGCATGGCAAACGGAATCCGTTGAAAGAGACACTCCCCTGGCCCAGATTTGGCAACGCGGAAGTGAAAAGGCCCAGCACGATTGGATTGCTTTTGCCGAGCCAGAGGCCTTTTACCATCCTTTGCATTTTGCCACTGCTTTAAAAACCCTGGCAGCTCAACCCACCGCCCAGGGGCTCTATGCCCATTCTCAGGCCTTTGACCGCGAACTCTATCCCCTGCCTGCACTCACACCCCATCTCAGCGCGGCAGAATGGAAGGGCTTTCTGCTGAGTGAAGATTGCCCTGTGCCCTTTGCTGCTTTTGTCTTTCAGCGCGCGAGCTTAAAAGCCCTCAACTGGGAAAACATGGCCCATTATTACCTTGAAGAGCAATTCTTGGTGGAGTGGCTTTCCGACCACAGTCTGATTGAAATGCCTGTGGCTTCTGTTTCGGCGATTCCCCAGCGCAACCGCTTAATGCCGCGCATTGAACAGGCCGATGAGTTTATTGGTCTCTTTCGCGCTTGGCTCGAAAAATACCCTGTGCAAGACCTGGTTTTGCCCGAGGTCTT
>CAZRFI010000194.1:3128-9740 GCA_964598905.1 uncultured Candidatus Sericytochromatia bacterium
TTGCCCGAGGTCTTTCCTGATTCTTCTCAGGGGGAAGTCTATGCCCTGCAGGCCATTTTGCAAGCGCTGTTTAACCGGGGCCTGAGCGAAGAGGCCCGTGTCTTTGCCGAAAAATACAGCGATCTGCTTTTGCCAGCCCAGTCCGAGAGCACTCTTTGGATTTTGCCTGAACAGGCTGATTTGCCTCCATCGCTGACGGACTGTTTGCAGCGCCTGGCGGAACAGGGCCAAGCCCCTGTGCGAATCAACCTTTCAACCCGTACCATTCCCCAGCAGTTGGGATTACATGTGGATTACCGCTATCGTGCAGGGGTGCGCGAGGTGGATATATGTAATTTTTCGCCAGAGCAAAAAGACATGGCCCATCGGGGCTTTTCCCAAGATGTGCTTCAACTTTTAAAACAATTGATCGATCTCTATCAGCCCCGGCGTGTTCATTTTAGTTCTTTCCGTTTGGCCTCTTTACATATGGCGCCTTATTTGGCTGAATTGAATATTCCTGTCTTTTATTCCTTGGCAGATCATTCGGCTCTGCAAATTCGCAAAATGTTGCGTGAGCCCGAAAAACAGGGGCAGTGGACCGATTTGCGCAGCGAACAGGCCGAGCGTCTGAATCAAATTATCCAGCGCCTGTTTGTGTCGATTGCCGCCCGTGTGTTTGTGGAGTCTGAATCAGACTTGGCGTTATTGGCTGAATTGGGGTTGAAGACCGAAAAGGTGCAACTCATTCATGGCGCAGAAGATATTCTCAAAGCCTATCAGGCTTCTCCGATTACCCATCATGCCGGCAAGCTTTTGCCCTCGTTTGGTCTGATTTATCAGGCCACCATGGGGGGCTCTTTGGCTGAAAAAACCCTGGTGGATCAAAGCCGTTTGCTTGCCTGCAGACAGGTCCTTGCGGTAGGCACAGAAGAAAAAGCTTTGGTGCGGGCCCTCAACGAACAAAATGTACCGGCCTCTGTCTTGGAGTCCAATCCGGCCAGTCTCGAACAGGGATTGGAGCAGGGATTACAAATGCTTGCGGGCGGGCCTGAGAGCCTGGGTAAATTTTTGCATATTTTTGATGGTTTGCACACCGCTTATACCCTTGAGCGTTTTTCTCCCTGGCAATTGGTGCATTTTTTACAAGATTGCAATCTCGCGATGGAAAAAGGGGGCAAGCTGGTCTTGCGCTTTTTAAATGCCAATCATGCCGCTGTGCGCGAAAAAGGGCTTTGGTTGGATGAAACGCATCAGCGACCGTATCCCGCCGTTCTGCTCGAAATTCTACTCAAACACTGTGGTTTTCAGCTCAACGAGGCCCTGACCGAAGAAGAGGGCTGGCAAGACGGGGTGATTGAAGCCTTCCTCAAATTCCCGTCTTTGCCGCTTTTAAATATGCCGGTCTCAACGCCCGCTTTTGCAGAGCATTGGAAGAGCCAGCTCTTTTCTGTGGATATTCCCGAAGATGCGAAAGTTTTGTTAATCGGCCCGCATATTCAAAATACCTGGTTGATGTACCGCGTTCAGTGTGAACGCATGTTGGGGATCTCGCTCAATTTCTCTGAAATCACGCCCAAGTTTAAACCCAAAGCGGCCCATCAGATTCATTACAGCCGCAATATTCTCAAAACACTCAATCAGCTCAAAGGGACTTTTGATGTGATTCTTTGGCAGGGGGTGCCTGAAACCCTGCTTCCCCATGAATTGCAAAAGATGTTGGTGCGCACCCGCCAACTGCTCTCTCCTGGCGGACAATTGCATATTCAAACCCTGCCGCTCGAAAGTGAACATTCTCTGTTTTGGGAGTGCCTGCTCAACCGCCGTCCCTATCCCGAATTGGCACCCTTTTTGCAGGAATGGGGCTTTGAGGTTACGGCCCAGCAACAACGGGCGAACCACCATACCTACAGCTGTACCCCCACTCAGGCAGCATCTGCTCCCGTTGCTCGCCCCCTGACTTTGCCCGCTTTGGCGCAAAAAATCTATGCCCGTGCCGAAAAAGTCTGGCAACCGGCCCATGGGGGAGAGATCGCCCGTCAGGAAACGGCCTCTCAGTCCTTTGTTATGTTGGATTCCCTTTTGCAGGAAGTGCCACCCGACTATTTACAGCTCTTGTTGCGCCATGTTTTGCGCATTCTCAAACCCGGTGGAGAAGTGCTGCTGCGCTTTGAGAAATATTCCGAGACCTTCTGGAACAACAACCACCTCTGCCGCCCGTATCCGGAAAGAGTGGTGGACAAATTCTTGCAGGAGAGTGGCTTGGTGCGCACCCAAGTTTGGGAACATGAAAACAGTTTGGTTTGGTATGGCCGCAAACTGCAGGATTATCTGCCCAAGGCTTCTGACCCAAACACGCTCTCGGTTTTGTGGCAGGGAGATCTGTTTAATTACCACAGCTTGTCTTTGGTCAATCGCCATTTGACCGCTGCGATGCTCAAACATCCGAATTTTGAGCTGGAGGTAAAAACCTTCAGCAACGCCAGTTTTGAACCCGAGCCGGGCAGTGAGTTTGCCGAATTGGCGGCCCATGTTCATACGCCTTTGGCTGTGTCTCCTCAAGCGGTGGTACGTCACCATTGGCCGCCTGATTTTGAGCCTCCCTCTCAAGCCGGACATTGGGTGATGATCCAGCCCTGGGAGTTTGGTTCGATCCCCGAGCGCTGGGTCTATAATATGAACAAATACCTCGATCAACTCTGGGTCCCCAGCCATTTTGTGCGGGATTGTTATATCGAAAGCGGCCTGATCCCAGAAAAAGTGGTGGTGGTTCCCAACGGGGTCAATGCCGATCTCTACAGTCCGAAAACAGCGCCCCTGCGCCTGGAAACGAATAAAACCTTTAAATTTCTCTTTGTTGGCGGTGGGATTTTGCGCAAAGGCATCGATGTCTTGTTGCAGGCTTTTGTCGAAACCTTTACTTCTGACGACAATGTCGCCTTGGTCTTAAAAGAATTTGGGGCCGGCACGGTCTATGAGGCCCTGAATATTCCCACCTGGTTGGAGAGCTGCAAAGCGGCCAATCCCAATATGCCAGAAATTTTACATTTGACCGAAGAGCTGTCTTTGGCAGAAATGCCTTCGCTGTACACGGCCTGTAATTGTTTGGTACATCCCTACCGGGGCGAAGGCTTTGGCTTGCCGATTGCCGAAGCCATGGCCTCAGAGCTGCCAGTGATTGTGACGGGTTTTGGCGCAGCCTTGGATTTCTGCAATGATGAAAACGCCTATTTGATACCCGCCGAGAAAAAACAATTCCCCGAGAAGCAGGTCGACCAGACCTTGGCCACCGTGGATTACCCCTTTTGGGGAGAGCCTGATCTTGAGGCCCTCAAGGCCCTCTTGCGCCATGTTTATGACAACCGCAAAGAGGCCAAAGCCAAGGGCAAAAAAGCCCGCAAAACGATTGTGGGTGGCTTTAGCTGGGAATTGGCGGCAGAAATTGCGATAGCCAATTTGCGTGCTTTGCGCCTGCGCCCCGTTTTTCGCTTCCAGCGCACCCAGATTGTGGGACAGGCTTTGGGGGTTGCTTTTCAGGCTTTCTCGCAGCAAGAATACCCCAAGGCCATTGAGAAATTCAAATACGCACTGCAGGTTGACCCCTATCAGCCTGATGTGGCCTATAACCTCGGTGTGGCCTATATGATGGAGCAGGATTACCCCTCTGCTCTGACCTATCTCAGCCAGAGCCTGCGTGAAGGGGAATGTACTGCGGATCTCTGTTATGCCATGGGCACGGTCTTGCGCCACCTGGGGGATTATGAGACTGCTGATGAATTCCACAGCAAGGCCCGTGAGTTGGATCCAGGCCTGTTTGCGGGGTCGATTTAGTTTTAAACGCAGGGCCTTTTGTTTCACCTTTTTGCCATGAAAAAAGGCCAGAGTTAAACTCTGGCCTTTGCCTGTTTGCAATCGTTTAGAAAGCAGCCACGCGGTGGTTCAGTCCGAAACCGCCATCAAGGGCGACGACTTGGTTTTCTTCAGTAAACTTGATCATGGCGATCAGTTTCTGTTCCAGTTCGGCAGCCATTTTCTGCTGGTCTTCGATTGAAGCCATTTTGGTTTGGTTCATGAAGTAGGCATCTACCACGTTCCAGATCCAAATGCCCAGGATAGCAGCATAAACGACCAAGCTAATGGTTCCCACCATGCCAGCAGCACCAACGGCACCGGCTGGATTGGTCAAAGAACCTGCGACCAAAATACCAGCAATGACAGACCAGGCAATCCCGATCAATACGGGCGCGAAGAAGAAAAGCAAACCTTTCATCATATCGCCCATCAGGAATTGACCCAAGCCAGCCACGGGAATGGACAGAATCCAGAACCAGGATTCAATTTTCATTCCACCGAAGCCAGTGGCGGCAGCAACGGGAAGATTGTCGTTCAACAGAGCCATTTGGGGGTTTTCTGAGAGACGAATAACTTCCTCGGCACTGGGTGCCACGGTGTCTTCAGCATGGACAGCAGCTGCCCAGACATTTGACTGGAAAGCAAATACCATGGTCAGAAGCACCATGAATGCAGCAATGCGTTTCAGCATACGCTTTCTCCTTTAGTAGTGATTAAAAGCAAACATATCCTATGATAAGGAAAAATACAAAAATGGCAACTACGCATAGCGTCAAGGTTATCAAAAACATCTAGCTTTTACGTACACCACTTCTAAGCATAGCAGATTGTCCCAAAACCTCAGTAATCCCGCGCACAGACCCTTGGGCCGGGCCTTGAGATCAGTTATGATAAGTATTAAAGGCAAAAAATTTTGTACTGATCACGCATCCTTTGAGCTTGATCGGGGTATAAGAATACTAAATGCATATTAAATCTGCCTTAAGAAAGGTGGCTCGGAGCGCTCATGTCCAATATTCGGTTTTCTCCTGCGATGGGACAGGTTGCGGATTATGTCCTCAATCACCCCACTGCCAGCCCGTTTAAAGCCAATAATATTTCTTTCCATATTGGGGGAACGTATCTCAGCGATTTCTCCGACAAGGGAATTAAAAAATTCGTAGAAAAACACAACGACGATCTCAATTACAAAGAAGTCGGCGCGTTTATTCAATCGGTAGCGGCCAATGCCCCACAAATGGCAGGAGCCACCTTTAACCTCGCGGATAAAGAATTGGGTCTCTACGAAAAAGACGAAGTTAAAGCCAGCCATATCAAAACAGGTTTTACGCTCGAAACCCAGTCGGGCAATTTGCCTGCCCAGGGTGTCGTCTTTTTTGATGCGACCAAAGCCACCTTTCCTTTGCTCGATGCTGAGAAACTGATCAAAACCTCTGAGCAAAAACTCAAAGAAGCCAACAAAGGCCTCGAAAAAGCCCAAGACAAAGTCGAAGATGCCCAGTATCTGCGCCAACGCCTGGTGGATTTCTTGGGCAAAAACTCCCCCAAAGATTTGGCTGAGAAACAGTCTTTGGTCAGCTCCCTCGAAGCCACAGTCAAAGACCTCAAACTCGAAAAAACCGAGTATGGCCAAGAGTTGAGCAAACTCGAAGAAGAGCACAACAACCAAACGCCGAACCCGCCCTCAGGCTTGACTCAAGAGGCCCGTTGGCAGCGTATGACCCAGCTCAAACGCGCCATTCGCGGTCTCGACATGGAGATCAAAGAGAGCGAAAAGTCGGTGGCCGGAGCCAAAAAAGAAATCTCTGAAAAACAGGGCCCGCTGAGCTTTATGGGCATTGGCAACAGCCTGTCTGAATTGCACGAACGCAATCAGAATCTGACCAAAGCCCAAGAGGGTCTGCAAAACGCCCGTCAGAACGTCGATCAGGCCAAGCAACAGCTCGACGCGGCCAGAGCCTTGCGTGAGCGCATTTTGCGCGGTGAAGGCATTGGTGGCACTCAACCGGCCCAGCCCAAACCACCTGAGCCAGCCCCCGTGCAGCCCAAGCCTCCCGAACCCGCGCCTGTGGCCCAAGAGCCGACTCCGGCTCCTGTGCAACCCACCCCGCCGGCCCCCGCTCAACCCAAGCCGCCTGTGGTCGATGAGCCGATTGCCAAGCCGCCTGTGGACGAAGACATTCTGCCGCCTGCGCCGACCCAGCCCGCACCTGTCCAACCGGCTCCAGCGCAACCGCAACCCGCACCTGTGGCTCAAGAGCCCACCCCAGCGCCTGCTCAACCGGCTCCCGCCCAACCGCAGCCTGCACCGGCTCAGCCACCGGCTGCTCCCTCTCAGCCGACAGCGGTCTATGAGGAGTCGTTTATTCCGGGCAACCGCCACAATCCCTTGGTTTCCGATGATTATGGTGTGAGTGGCCCTGCGCCCAAACCGCCAACCCCTGCTCCTGCTCAGCCCGCCCCGGCACCCGCCCAACCTGCGCCTGTGCAGCAGCAACCGGCCCCGGTTCAGCCCGCTCCAGCACCTGCGCAACCCGCGCCCGCGCAGCCGACCCCGGCTCCCGCCCAGCCCGCTCCGGTGCAAGGTGTGACGCCGATCGACTCGGTCAGCAAAATTCTCTACACGGTCAAAAAAGGCGATACCCTCTCCTCAATTGCCCGGACTGAATTGGGCAATTGGAAGCGCTGGCCCGAAATCGCCCAGATGAATCGCCCGGTGATTGGCTCGACCAATACCCACTGGATTTATCCCGGTCAAGTACTGACGTTGCCCCCGCTGCA
>CAZRFI010000195.1:0-2475 GCA_964598905.1 uncultured Candidatus Sericytochromatia bacterium
TTGCGCTTGTCTTCGTTGTCTTTGAGCAGCCCCGAAAAATAGCCCTTGTATTTATTGAACATCTTGATGCGCACTTCACGCACATCATCCGCCAATTGACGCAATCCCGGATAGTCCAGTTTCTCGCTGTTGCGCAGGGCCAGCATTTCTTGAATATGGCGATCGGAGAGCAAGACGTCTGCCAGCTCTTTTTCTTCTTCCCAATTGCTGAGCAAATCCGTGGCCTCACTCAAGACCTTGAGTTCAAAAGCCAAGTCTTTGCGGCCAGAGGCCTTTAAACGCGCTTGCAGGGCTTTGACTTCGGGGCGGATATGGTTGAGACTGCGATCCCCATCCAGCTCATGAATGCGCTGGGGCTCTTTGACAACCATGCGCTGCAATTGCTCCAAACGCAACACAATATGCTGCTTTTGGCTAATCTCACGAATATTGACGGGGTGCTGTTCTACTGGCGCGTTTTCGTTTTGCTCACTCATGGCCTTTTTCCCTGCCCCTATTGTAACCCAGCAAATAGCGCATTTTGGATTATACTGACGTTCAGAGTGCAATGGTCTGCAAAAAAACCATTGGGGGAAAATGAAACGATGCACAAAACCAAGATACTTACAGCTCTTTTGATCGCAGGAGGCCTGACGCTCCAACCCTTGCCACTTTGGGCTCAACCGGCAGCCAACCTGCCAGAAACAGAGCGCTATACCCGCAAACATATCTCCTTTTATCTGGAGGAGCCCACCTACCCTTTAAATCAGGTCTTGATCGACAAATTCAGAAACCAGATGCCCCGTTTTGATTACCATTTGATCAGTACCCAGATGGGTGCAAATCTGCCTGAATTTCTGGCCCACGTTCAGCGCCATCAACGCGAAAAAGCAGGTGAATTGGCGGCCTCCGATCGAAAAACATTTGGTTCGCCAGAACAGGGCCAATTAAAAGTGGGTGAAAAAGTGGTGACCTGGTCAGAAACCCAAGACATTGCCAAAGCCGCTTTTGTCTTTGGCAGCCATTGGCATTTTTCACCTGTCTATCTCACAGGCCCCCGTTTAATCAGCGTAGAAGAAAATGAAAAAGGCGAGTTTAAACATCCCGAACTCCCCGCAGACGCCTATACCCAAATCAGGGTAGTCAAAAAAAAGAAATACAATAAAAAACTCAAAAAAGATGAAGAGGTCGACGTCCGCGAATTGCTCTATTGGCAGGTCGGGGCAGGAACCGATCTCGCGTTAAAAATGGGCATTTTTGAACTGGCCAAAGAACCGGCCCAGCTCTATTTCAACTGGAACGATAGCTGGTATATCGGCAATCAATATGTGGTCACAAACCAGGATATGGCTGCGGCCAAAAAACTGGCCCCCAAACCCCAGGAGTTTGATCCGGAAAAAGCCAAAGACCAGGCTTACCTGCTTAAAATTCGGCGCTTTCAGGCCATGTTGACAGTGGAGCCCAGCGAAAGATATATGGATCAAGCCGTCAACCAATTGACCTGGGAGAGTGGGTGGTTTTCGAGTCTGAGTACGCAACTCAAACAAAAAGAGGCCTTCATCCTCAAATCAGAAGTCACTGAGGTGTATTCAGCCCAGGATCGGGCCCGTGCCAGTTTTGGCGAAAAGGAATCCGCGCGTTTTTTGGGGGTCAAAACCCGAGACTGGCTGGAACAGGTCGAATGGACGGAACAAGACGGTGTGATGAGCAAAAAAAATCTGGGTTTCATTCGCATCCGCGGTTTTTATCAAGATGACATGCTGGTTCAACCTGTCTTTGTGCCTCGCAATTTGGAGCTGGGGGATAGCCTGCAAGAAACCCCTTCTGCGCGCAATGGCCATTTGGGGGTGTTGGGAGGCTATTATAGTTTTCCTGGCAATCTCTCGGGCCCGAGCTTAAGCTTTGATGTAAGCTGGGCCACAGAAACCCTCTCTCCCGACAGTTTTCGTCAACGCATCCAAGAAAAAATCGCTCAAAACCCCAGCCGCAGCGAGTTAGAATTGGCCCTGGAAGAGAGTTCAAGCTGGGAGTGGAATTATTTGCTTGGCGCCACCTTGCCCGTTGATCTGGCAAAATTTGGCCAAACCCGGAAATTCTTCCTCGATCTGCATTTGGGTTTAAACTGGCGGCGCTACGAACGACAATGGGTGTATAACCTGGGATTGGCGCCCATGTTGATTATCAGCAATGGAAGCAAAGCAAGCAAAGCAAGCACGGCCCCAGACACAACCACCACAGACAGTGCCGAGAACAAAGAGGAGAGAGAAACCCTGCCTGAAGCCTTTGGGGTCAAATTCCTGGCCGGAGTCGGTTATGCCTTTAACCCCAATTTTTCACTCGAACTGCAAGGCAGCTTAATGCTGGCAGCCCCGTATGGTCTTGGTGGAGAAGCTCAGTTTCAACTCTTTTTCTAAAATTTAGAAAAAAAATTGATTTACCCCTTTATACGCAAACATACGAATGCTATAATAATGTATACGATTGATTATACAAGCT
>CAZRFI010000195.1:2575-8113 GCA_964598905.1 uncultured Candidatus Sericytochromatia bacterium
ACCGATTGATTAACCGATTAATTAAGCAACTCGTTAAAAGGCCGTTAATCGACACGTCTTTTGCCACCGCCTATACTGGGGTATCTGCCCTGAATTTTTTAAAACTAAAAGGAACCATAAATCATGAGTCAAAAAACCCTCACTATCACCGACGAAAAACGCAAGGCCCTGGATCTGGCACTTGTCAATATTGAAAAGGCTTTCGGCAAAGGCTCGATTATGCGCCTGGGTGAAAAACCCAATACCCGCGTAGATGCGATTTCAACAGGTGCACTGGCCCTGGATGTGGCTCTGGGTGTCGGCGGCCTGCCCCGTGGCCGTGTTGTCGAAATCTTTGGTCAAGAATCCGGTGGTAAAACCACCATCGCTCTGCACGCTGTGGCAGAAGCCCAGCGCCAAGGTGGCATCGCTGCTTTTATCGACGTAGAACACGCCCTCGACCCAGAATATGCCAAAGCAATTGGTGTAGACATTGATTCCCTGCTTGTCTCCCAGCCCAGCACCGGCGAAGAGGCCCTGGAAATCATGGAACAGCTGATCCGCAGCGGCGCTGTTGACATTGTCGTGCTCGACTCCGTGGCCGCCCTGGTCACCAAAAGCGAAATTGAAGGCGAAATGGGTGACTCCCACGTCGGTCTGCAAGCCCGTTTGATGTCTCAAGCGCTGCGCAAACTGACTCCCGTCACTGCCCGCTCCAACGCCGTCGTGGTCTTCGTCAACCAATTGCGCGAAAAAGTCGGCGTGATGTTTGGCAACCCCGAAACCACCCCCGGAGGCCGCGCCCTGCGCTTCTATTCGTCTCTGCGTCTGGAAGTTCGCCGCGCTGAATCGGTCAAAAAAGAAGGCGAAATGGTCGGCAACAACGTCAAGGTCAAAGTCGTCAAAAACAAAGTGGCTCCGCCCTTTAAAACCGCTGAAGTGGATATGGTCTACGGCAAAGGCATCTCCCGCGAAGGCTGCGTGCTCGATCTGGCTGAACAGCTCGACATCATTCAGAAAAGCGGCTCCTGGTATGCCTATCAGGGTGAAAAAATTGGTCAGGGCCGGGAACGCGCCAAAGAATACCTGCTCGAACATCCCCACACCACCCTCGAAATTGAAAACAAGGTGCGTATCCACCACAATTTACCTGCCCGAATTGACAAAGCCTTGGCACCCCTGCCCAGCGGCGCAAAAAAAGAAACGGGCAAAGAAACGGCTAAAGAGTCGGCCAAAGAAACAGCCAAAGACCCCGCTGAAGAGCTGGTCAAAGCTTAAACGCATACAGGCAGTTCAACGTCTCAGTATGAACTGCCTGTATCAGTCGGACCCCATCAGCCGACCCCCAAAAAAATTAGGTAGAATCCAAATTCCATCGTTCTCCGGGAGCTTACGCTCTCGGTTTTTTTTTGCCAAAACACCACAGCCTCATAATTAGCGGCGGGAAAGGTGATTCCAGAGGACGATCGCAGCCACTTCCACCTGAATAGCACCCAGCCCAGCGTTGTGGGCACCATATTCCTTGAGTTGGGTCAGGCGATCAAAATGGGCACGGGCCAGCTCTGTATGGTGGTCCAAATAATCCAGCGCCGCTTTGATTTCGCGGGCCTGTTCGGAATACAGCTGGCGGACGATCTCCTCTTCGGTGGGCTCAGTTGACATAGAGATGCTTTCTTTGAATAGATTCAATTTCTATTGTAAGGGAAATGAGCCAATCTTAACAGAGGGCCCTTCGCCTCCTCAACAAGCCTTCGGCGTGAGCGCTCAGTCGAACGCGCGATGCATCGCTTCGCTCAGCCCCCTTCAGCCACTCACATCTCCCATCCGCTCTTTACCAGCCATGTTAAGATAGAGAAGCTTTTAAAAAAGTAATATTTTCTGCTGATAAAAGGAGTTCCCATGAAAAAGATGATTCTCAGCTTGAGTTTGATGATAAGTGCTGCGTCCCTGAGCAGCTGTGGCGATCCCGCCCTTTCTAATTTGATCAACCGTGCGACCCAAGTCAAAGAGGGCAGCAATAGCACCTCTTCCAGCAATAGTTCGACCAGCAGTGGCACGTCGGGCTCTGTAACAGCCGGGGTAAGCATTGATGCCTCAGCAGCTGCCACATTCTCTGGCCTCAAAGCCAGCAATTGCAGCGAAGAAGGCACAATCAAATCCGCGACGGGCGCCTCGACCTATGTGATGTTTAAAAACAAAACCGATTCAGATATTAGCGTCTATTGGCTCAATGCCCAGGGCAAACGCCAACTTTACAAAAAACTGCCAGCGGGTCAAAGCCACAACCAACAGACCTTTGTCACCCATCCCTGGCTGATCGCCAATGCCCAGGATGCCTGCGTGGGCATTTATACCCCCGAAAGCGCCAGCAACAGCACCCTGGACGTGACCTCTCAAGGCAGCGGCTCTGGTAGCACCGCTGGTAGTGCGTCGAGCAGCACTTCTAGTAGTGCATCGGGCAGTGTAAGCGTGGGTGCGGCCAACGCCAGCCCCGAACGGGTCCAACAGGCCATCACCTGCCTCAAAGCCAAAGGGGATACCAGCAATGCCCAGACCCTGACCGGACTGCTGAATATCTACACCAGTATGTCCAAAGTTTTGGGCGCAGATCTGGCTGCCAAAGCCTATCTCACCAATACCCCAGCCATCATGGAAAAAACAGGCTGTTAAAACACTTTCACAGTTCTGAAACCAGAGCCCAACCTCAGCCCTTGGGTCTCTGGTTTCAGTTGCGGGAACCCGGTACCAGGGTGAGAGTGAGGGTCTGGCCTTTGCGCACAATCACCACTGCGGTGACCTCTCCGACTTTGAGGGTGTCGATCGCATAGGTATAATCATAGATATTTTCAATTTTGCGGCCCCCCAGTGAGACAATAATATCTCCGGCCATCAGACCGGCCTTCTCAGCCGGGCCACCGGCACTGACCCCCGCCAATTTCAGGCCTTTGACATCCCCCGAGGCATAGTCGGGAATGCTGCCAAGGTAAACCCGCAACCCGCCCCGGTTTTCCTGGCCTTCGGGCTTTTTCATTGAGATAAAATCGGGTTTGAGGTCTTTGCGACTGATCTCAGCGGCCATTTTGGCCAAGAGCTGCACCACTTTTTCGGTGCCTGGATAGTTGATCTTTTCGGGGGTATCACGGGGGGTGTGATACTCGCCATGGGCCCCTGTAAAGGCACTCAAAACGGGAATGCCTTTGAGATAAAACGAGGTGGCATCGGTGGGCAAATAGCTGGTCTGTTGGGTCACAACCGGCAGACCCAAGCTGAGATTGGCGCGCTCCAATAATTCAGGCCAAAGTGAGCTGGAGCCCGTGCCCTGGATTACCAGGGCCTGGTCTAAACGTCCGACCATGTCCATATTCAAATAGCTTGAAAAACGGCTTAAATCCGTTTTGGAGAGGGTCTCGACATAGTGATTGGAACCGAGCAGCCCCAATTCTTCACCCGACCAAAGGGCAAAGAGCAGGTCTTGTTTTAGCTCAGCCCCTTGTTTGCGCTGATCGGCAAAATACTCAGCCAATTCCAGCACGCCGGCTGAGCCCGAGGCATTGTCATCGGCCCCGGGGTGGATCTGGCCCTTTTCGTTGCCCCCCGCCAAAGAAGATTGGCCCTCACCATAGCCCAAATGATCCAGGTGGGCACCGATCATCAGCTGATGGGCAGCGGCCCCAGCCCGGTTGGCAGGCAATTTGGCCAGCACATTGCGGCTGGTCTTTTTCTCCTGGCGGATATCCACCGTGGCAGCGAGTTTCAGACCCGGAATTTCAAAGCCCTGGGCCCATTCGCCTTGGTCGAGCTGGGTTTGCAGCCCTTTGAGATCTTTGCCTGCCATTTGCAGCCAGCTCTGCGCCAGCCCATCGGAAATACTCAGGGCCCCCAGCGACATGGTGCCAATCGCATTTCCCGCTTCAAAAGCCACCAATTGTTCTTTGACCTGGCTGAGCGGGCCACTGACCACAATCAGGCCACGGGCGCCTTTTTCGCGGGCCACCATGGCTTTGTAACGCAGACCCGAAAAACGTGAGAAATACTGGCGGCGCTCCGGGCTGAGCTGCTCGGGCAAATAGCGAAAGACCACCACCCATTTGTCTTTGACATCGAGATGCACATAAGAGTCGTAACCCGGCTGGCCGGGGCTCTCGGGCACCACCAAGCCGTAACCCGCAAAGGCCACGGGTGCACTCGCCAAAGTGCCACTTTGAGAAAAAGGCAATGGCCGCCAATCTTGATTGAGCACAGGTGCTTTTAGGCCCGGTGTTTGGATTTGGTTTTTGTCTCCGAGTGAGACCCCAGCCGTAAATTCAAAGCTCTGAAACCAAGTGCCTTTGTCTCCTGCGGGCACCAAACCCAGGCGTTTAAAGACCTCTGCGACATAATCTGCCGCCAACGCTTCTCCGGGACTGCCCGTCATGCGGCCCTCGGTGGCCGGAGCGGCCAAGTGGTAAATCCGCTTTTTGAGATCGTCAGCCGAGAGGGCTGCTGTGGTAGCAAAGGGATCTCCCCCCTCGGAAGCAGGGCCTTTGACAGGATTGCGGGCCACACTGCCCGCAGGGGCCAGTTTAAGCAGACGACGGGCCTCGGTATCGTTCCAATCGGCCATAAAGAGCTGCGACTGGCCATTGGCGGTGCGGCCACTGGTCCAAACCAGACGCTTGCCATCCGGCGAGAAAACCGGCAGACCATCAAAGCCCTCGGTCTGGGTCACGCGCACGGGCTGTTTTTGGCCCTCGGCATCGACCAAATAGAGTTCAAAATTGGCAAAACCCTGTTTGTTGGTGGCAAAGATCAGGTAATCACCCGATGGATGGTAATAAGGCGCCCAGGAGAGCACGCCCATCTGGGTCAATTGTTTTTCGCCGCTGCCATCGCGGTTCATGCTAAAAATTTCAGCACTGTCGCCATGTTGGGAAAAACGCCGCCAAATAATTTTTTTGCCGTCGGCGCTGAAAAAAGGCCCGCCATCGTAGCCAGGAGAAGTGGTCAAGCGGCGCAGATTTGACCCGTCACTGTTCATGATGTAGAGGTCCATAAACGAGGCTGGGTCTTGCTCCAAACGCTGGCGATCGGCCTCGGCGAGTTTGCCCTGGTAGGCACTGCGGTTGGAGGCAAAGACAATCTCTTTGCCATCGGGAGAATAGGCCCCTTCGGCATCGTACCCCAGGCTGCGGGTCAAATTGACATATTTGCCCCCGGAGATATCCGCCTGGTAGATCTCGTAATGGGGGTCATAATCCCAGCTGTAGCGCCGCGATTTGCCCGAAGCGCGAAATTCCAGCTCGGCTTTTTGCTTTTGTTTGGCTTGAGGGTCGTCTTGGGTTGAAGAAAACATCACTTGTTTGCCATTGGGGTGAATCCAGCCACAGGTGGTTTTGCCCCAACCGGGCGAGACCCGTGTGGTTTCCCCACTTTCAAAGTCGAGCAGATACATCTGAAAAAAGGGATTATCGGCCTCGCGCTCACTTTGAAAGATCAGCTTTTTGCCATCGGCACTGAAATAGCCCTCTCCCGAGCGCTTGCCCGAAAAAACCAATTGGCGGGCGTTTTTGAGCAGCAGAG
>CAZRFI010000195.1:8213-9714 GCA_964598905.1 uncultured Candidatus Sericytochromatia bacterium
CAGAGCAGGTTCAAAGCGCGTATCCAATTGCCAATTGGCCTGAATATCTTGCAGGCTGTCCCAATAGCCCACGGCCAGACCCGCTAAATAGGCCGCGCCCAGGGCCGTTGTTTCGGTCACAGCAGGCCGCTCGACAGGCAATTGCAACATATCTGCCTGAAACTGCATCAAAAAGGCATTGGCGGTGGCGCCACCATCGACGCGCAGAACCTTAAGCAGTTTGGCTGCGTCTTTTTGCATCGCCCCGAGCAGATCACAACTCTGGTAGGCAATCGACTCCAAGGCTGCGCGGGCAATGTGTTTGCGGTTGGTGCCGCGCGTCAGGCCTGTCAAAGAACCACGGGCCTGAGAGTCCCAATAGGGCGCACCCAGCCCAACAAAGGCAGGCACCAGATAGACCCCGCCGGTATCTGGCACCGACAAAGCCAAGGACTCACTTTCAGCGGCATTTTGGATCATACCCAATTCATCGCGCAGCCACTGGATCACCGCCCCGCCAATAAAGACCGAGCCTTCAAGGGCATAGACAAAGTGTTCACCCACCTGCCAGGCCACGGTGGTCAAGAGACCCGACTGCGAAGGCACAGGGGTTTCACCCGTATTCATCAGCAAAAAGCAGCCTGTGCCATAGGTATTTTTGGCCATGCCGGGCTCAAAACAGCCCTGGCCAAAGAGCGCCGCCTGCTGGTCTCCTGCCATGCCCGCAATCGGGATTTCGGCCCCTTCAAAGAGGGCGGGGGCTGTGTGGCCAAAGAGCCCACTGGAAGGCATGACCTCGGGCAGCAGCACTGCGGGAATATTTAAAATGGCCAGCAATTCGGGGTCCCAGGCACGGGTGTGAATATTGTAGAGCAGGGTGCGGCTGGCATTGGAGGGCTCGGTGGCATGGACCTTGCCGCCCGTGAGATTGTAAAGCAACCAGGTATCGATGGTGCCGGCCAGCAATTCACCTTTTTCGGCACGGGTTCGCAGTTCGGGCTCTTGATCCAAGAGCCATTTGAGTTTGGTGCCCGAAAAATACGCGTCCAGCACCAGACCGGTTTTGGCACGAAAGAGCGGTTCGTGACCCAAAGCCTTGAGTTCGGCACAGATCTCTGCCGAGCGGCGGCACTGCCAGACGATGGCATTGTGAACGGGCAAACCCGTGGATTTTTCCCAGAGCACCAAGGTCTCACGTTGGTTGGTCACACCCACCGCAGCAATCTGACTGGGCGCGACGCCACTGCTTAAAAGCACCTCACGGGCGACCTTGAGCTGGGTATGCCAAATTTCGGAAGCATCGTGCTCCACCCAACCGGGCATGGGGTAAATTTGGCGAAATTCCTGCTGGGCCAGGCCCTGAATCTGACCCTGTTGGTCAAATAAAATCGCGCGGGAAGAGGTGGTGCCCTGATCGAGAGCAAGCACAAAACAGGGGTGAGACATGGCAAAGCCTCCGGCAGAGAGATGGTAAATTATACAAGATTCCTGGGGGAGGCTGCGTGCTGAGAAAGGACAAACA
>CAZRFI010000196.1:0-9623 GCA_964598905.1 uncultured Candidatus Sericytochromatia bacterium
AACCCACAGGAAAAAGGCCCTTCCGGGTTTGGCTTTGGGCATGATAAACCAAAAGAGTCCAGTTTTTGAGTTGGGCCAGTTTGGCCTGCCGTTCGGGGGAGAGGGAGCTTAAAAAAGCGGCATCGTGCTGGGGTGACAAGGGAGCTTGGGTGGGCACGGCTGGTTTGGCAAGGAGTTGGGCCGCTGAAGACGGCGGCACAAAGCTAAAAATAGCCAGCAGACCAGTCAAACCCAGGTATTTTAAAGTGCTGACTTGAAAGGTAAATGGCATGGGATATCCCTCTCTTTTGAATCAAACGCAGCTCAAATCCAATTGTGAGACCAAGACAAAAAAGCCAAAAAATGGCACGAACCTCGGAGTCGAAGCGAATTCGTGCGTGCCGTGGTCTCTTGAGGTCTTCACGCCTGCCAGCCGGGTTTCTCCATTTTCAGGACCCTCACGCCCCCAGTGTTCTTCCCTTGCGGGAACCACTCTTGACGCCTCTTCTGGCAGAAGTTATTCCTTTGCAGGAATCCCTCTTCAGACTTTCCGCTGGACCCTCAGGGACTTCCCCCCGCTGAACCCGTTTTAGAACAGACCTTTCAGCCCCTTCCAAACTTGGCCCTCCTGCCGATTCTCACGGCTTCAGGGCATTGCGCCTTCAGCGGATCCGTTGCCACAGTAAACTGGGCCCGTTTCCCTCTCGTCCTTGGCCCCTTCAGGGTTTTGCACTCACTGCCCGTCGGCCACTGTTACCAGCGCCTGCCGCTCTTGCCTTTTATCCGAGACACTTGCGCATCTCAGCCGAGGCTCCAACGGATTCTTCCGTGCAGATCGTGTGCCCAGCCTTGCGACCGAACCTTGACCCTCCTGGGAGTTCCCACCCTCCAGGGAATTCATCCTGCCCAGAGCTTCTCGCTGCTTCCAGCCGATTCCCCGCTTTCCGTTTTGACGGCTCTCGGGTTTTGCTCTCCGGGTGCAGGCTGGCATCTTTCAACTTGCGTCGAACGCCGCCCCTCCTGGGATTTCTGCCTAGCATTTCACTTGGCTTGTTTGTCACGCTTCTTCGCTTCACCGAAGTTCGTATATTCAATATACTAAGAATAGGTTATGAATGTCAAGGGAGGTTTATGGTTGTTTTATTAAAAAATTAAGAAATCTCATTCTGAACGTGCTGCTCATCACGTTTTATGCCTTCAAATTGTCTTCGAACCATTTTCCTGGAAAGCAATAGCCGAGTATTGAAATGGATTCTTGGCCTGTTCTCGGCATGAGCCGTCTCACTTAGCAGAAGTCAAACCAAGCTTCACAAAAAAATTTAAATCAGATCAAAGTTTTGAAACGGACATGGCTGATTCTAATATTTCAACCAATTCCCTATGAAGACTGTCATCAACAATAAGGGCATAACCTAAGGCATTAAATCCATTTTTATCGCGAACATGGGGGTTTGCTCCCAAAGCAAGCAACTTTTTTACTGCTGTAATATTTCCACAGGACGCAGCTGAAATTAATGCCGTATTTTTAGACAAAGGGCTGATCTCATTTACATCAGCCCCCATTTTTATGAGATATTCGAAAACAGAAATGTTTCGGGGCTCACAAGCGGCTATCATCAATAAGGATATACCAGAGCCATGCTTTGCATGGATATTTGCTCCATTCTCAAAGAGCAGCTTAACCATTTCAAGATGCCCTCTATCAACAGCCGTAGAAATGGCGGAGTCACCGTGATTATTGACGACATGAATATCCGCTCCCCGTGAAATTAACAATTGAGCGGCCTGAACATCCCCACGTCTCGATGCATTCAATAAAACTGTTGTACCAGAGAGATCTTTCTGATTTGGATCTAATCCCTGATCAAGCAAAAATTTGAGATTTTCGTTATTGCCAATGAAATAACCTGATGCCTTGTGAAGTGCATTTTCACCCGATTGATTCAAATGATGCAGATCTGCGTGGTGACTCAATAGAATTTGAATAATCTCAGGGCTTCCATAGCTTGCGGCATCAAACAATGCCGTATCACCATTTTGGTTTACACTTTGTGGGTCAGCTCCTTTCTCTAATAATAATTTCAAGATATTTAATTTGTTTGATCCAGCAGCCATCATTAACGGAGTAGTATTATAGCCATCTTTTTGATTAGGATTGGCTCCATGGTTTAATAACAGGCGAACAATTTCAAGATTGCCCTTTCTGGATGCTGTCACAAGTGGCTTGACAGAGGAACTCGAGTTGACTTTCACCCCTCGTTCTAGCAGGAGTTTTACAATTTCAAAATAGCCTTTATCAATCGCATGATCTAAAGCATAAACACTTGTATCGGTTTGTTGTTCAGGAATAAATTCATGTTTCAGTAAATAGTCAACGATCTCTGTTTGGCCAAAAACCGAAGCATCCAATATCGCCTTTTCACCACAATTAGATTTAAGACCAGAATTCTTTCTTGATTTAAATAAAAGCTTTAGAATTTCTAATTGACCTTTGCGTGCTGCAATTTCAATACTTGGGCATTGATTTTCTTCGCTCACAGCAGCATGATGTTCAAGCAAAATTTTTAAACTTTCCAGACTTCCGTTAAGAGCTGCAATACTGAGGGGAGAGTCATAACCTGTGTAAAATGAGTTCGTGACTTGAACCCCATGTTGGATTAAATCACGAAGAATTTTTGCCTTATTAAATTGCACAGCTTGATTTAAAGCATAGCTTGAATACGCTGAATTATTTTTAACCAAGCTATTCTCAAGAAGGAATTGAATGATATTCGTTCTCTCATAAAAAACGGCTTCGCTAATCGCAGAATGAATCTCCCAATACCTTTGTTCCAATGATTTAGAATTTTTTGGAAATAAATCCGCAAAAGTATCAATACTGCCTTTTCTGGCTGCAAGTACCAACGCTGTATTTCCGAGAAGCGCTTCCTGCTCTAACATATCAACACCAGAATTAAGTAAATATTTCACTAAAGGAAAATTTCCTTGCTCTGCAGCCCAAATCAATAGAGAACCTTGTGTGATGTTTCCCTCAAGGTTTTTCCAGGAGACAAACCAATTTGGAACATTTTTATGTTTTAAAATCCATTGGTAAACATTTTCAGATTTCCCTTTGTCAACCAAAGTTTGTAATTCATCGGCATTGGCAAAAACAGTAAAAGTGAATCCCCAACTTAAAAAAAACAGAAAAGCCACCTGAATCAAACGTCTTAAATTCAGTCTATGACTTATGTTCAGCATTTTTATCTCACAGAGGACAACTTAAAAATATTTTGACAGAGAATCCGAGCATTCACACTTCAAACCCGCGAAGAATGTCTGAGATTTGAGCCAGCAGGCCAGGAATGTCATCTTTCAAAGTCTTCCAAAGAATCTGAATATTTATCCATCAAAAGACAGAACCTGGCAGGATTGAAGTATCGCTTCTGCACGTTGGGTATTGGCACTGTTTTGCAAGCCGTTGCGCGTGACCAAATCGACTTTGCGTTCAAAGAGTCTTTCCAAGTTGTCTTGCAGTTGTACCCATTGAAAATACGAGGGTTCCTGACCCGCATGAAATTCCAACAACAGGTCAAGATCACTGTCAGGCAGAAAGGCTGGCTGTTTGAAAAAATCGGATTTCCCATACCCTGATTATAACTTAAGCCACAATCACAAAAAACAAAAAAAGCCAAAAAATGGCACAAACTCCGGAGTCGAAGCGAATTTGTGCGTGCCGTGGTCTCTTGAGGTCTTCACGCCTACCAGCCGGGTTTCTCCATTTTCAGGACCCTCACGCCCCCAGTGTTCTTCCCTTGCGGGAACCACTCTTGACGCCTCTTCTGGCAGAAGTTATTCCTTTGCAGGAATCCCTCTTCAGACTTTCCGCTGGACCCTCAGGGACTTCCCCCCGCTGAACCCGTTTTAGAACAGACCTTTCAGCCCCTTCCAAACTTGGCCCTCCTGCCGATTCTCACGGCTTCAGGGCATTGCGCCTTCAGCGGATCCGTTGCCACAGTAAACTGGGCCCGTTTCCCTCTCGTCCTTGGCCCCTTCAGGGTTTTGCACTCACTGCCCGTCGGCCACTGTTACCAGCGCCTGCCGCTCTTGCCTTTTATCCGAGACACTTGCGCATCTCAGCCGAGGCTCCAGCGGATTCTTCCGTGCAGATCGTGTGTCCAGCCTTGCGACTGAACCTTGACCCTCCTGGGTTTACACCCTTCAGGGAATTCTTCCTGCCCAGAGCTTCTCGCTGTTTCCAGCCGATTCCCCGCTTTCCGTTTTAACGGCTCTCGGGGTTTGCTCTCCGGGTCAGACTGGCATCTTTCAACTTGCGTCGAACGCCGCCCCTCCTGGGATTTCTTCCGGGGGTCTCACCCGGAACCTTTGTCACGCTTCTTCGCTTCACCGAAGTTCGTATATTCAATATACTAAGATTTGGTTATGAATGTCAAGGGGAGTTTATGGTTGTTTTAAAATTATTTTAAACCTCAGCCAGAAAGATGTGATGGTGATTACGTTTGAGTAGGAACAAAAAACAGTTCCTTACGTCCTCTGGCTATTCCCATTGGAGCAACTCGATGAAAATTCAGTTTTTTGGGGCTTTGGTTTTACTGGCAGGCTGTTTGCCTTTGTCTATTTCTGGTTCTTATCTATCTTTGACCCCGACTCAATCTCCCAGCCCTGTTGTATCGATTACTTCTGAACCACCACTGATAACAGCCACTCCAATCACATCTCTTAAGTTTGGCAAACTCAAAGAAATTGAGTTGGGTTTGACCAACAGTGCGTTGATTCCAAGCATGGCTGGAGGTATTCAGATTTTGCAATCCCAGAAAGGGATTCCCAACAAATTGTTTGGCTTTGCAAATCAGCGTTTTTTTAGTCTGAATACCCAATCGCAACAAATACAATGGGGAGAAACTCTCCCCGCAGTTGTCAATCAGCTTTTAATTGATCCCCAAGTACCTCATCGATTTTATGCTGCTACAGAAAAAGGCCTTTATACCTCAAATAACCAAGGAGAAAGTTGGCATAAAGACGAAAATTTGTATTCAGAACGCAGAATGATAGGCAAGAATGAACGGATTTCAAGTCTGGCTATTCATCCCCAAACCAATGAACTGTGGGCAGGAATTTCATCGCAAACCATATATATATCAGGCGGTCCACCGAATAGTCCCTTATATCGATGTTTTTGCTGGTGTTTTTACCCGCATACATCCAGATGGCAATTGGCAAAGCATTCCACTTGAAATATCCTATCTAAATGATTTATCTGAAATTTTGGGAATTTGGTTTTTGCCTTCTCAAACAAATTGGAAGCCTTATGTCAGTTTTAAGATAAGTCAATACACAACAAATTATGTGGCTGGTTTGTATCAATATGAATTGGATGAACAAACAGGATTAAATTGGAAGCTTGTTTTAGATTTTGATGCTCAACATGATTTGATACAAGCAATCGCTAACAGTTCAGACAAACATTATTATGCCCTGGGTCTCAAAGGCACCCTTTTCAGCGGCGGGCCAGATCCGGCCAGTTGGCAACGCCAAGGACAAATCCCTGACTGCCGGCCAGCAGACCCCACCCATCCGATTAAACCTCAGCGCTCCCCATGTCGGGCGTTGCTGGTAGATCCCAGCAACCCCCAACATCTCTTGGCAGGAAGTCCTTCGGGCCTGTGGCAGAGTTTTGATGGCGGAAAAAACTGGCAAAAATGGGAGAGCCCTCTGACAGATGTTTATACCTTGGCGATGGATCAAGAGCATCAAATCTATATTGGCAGCCACAAAGGATTGTATTATGTCTCTGTCCCACTCACTGAAACAAAATCCACTCAGAACGCCCCAGCCAAGCTTTATAATTAAAAAAACAAGCAGCCAGATCAGCTCCACATTTGAGGAAAACAGACCCCATGTCCAAGTCCCCTGTCTCACCAGAAAGCGAAAACAATCTCTACGCACAGATCCGCGAATTGGTCTTGGCTGCCCGCAAAACCGTGGCGCGGGGCGTGGATCTGGTACAGGTGCAAACCAATTTTGAAATTGGCAGGCATATTTTTGAGCATGAGCAGCAAGGTGAAGCACGGGCTGCTTATGGTAAAGAATTACTGATCCGCCTAGCAGAACGTTTAACCAAAGAATTTGGAAAAGGCTTTGCACGCAGCAATATCGCCTATATGCGCAGTTTTTACTTGCTTTACCACGAAGAGGTTCAGCAAACAGGGTTAGAAACCTCTTTCTTGCCAATGCAAGAAACAAATACCAATAACGCCAAAATTGTCCAGACAGTGTCTGGACAATTCAAACCACGCTTCAGCTTGAGTTGGTCCCATTATGTATTTCTTCTGGGTATAAAAAACGCTGAAGAACGCCGCTTTTACGAAATTGAAGCGACCAGTCAGAGTTGGACGCTGCGCGAACTCAGACGCCAGTTTGATACCAGCCTCTATGAGCGGCTGGCTCTGAGCCGTGACAAAGAAGGCATTCGCAAATTGGCCCAGGAAGGCCAGCTTGTCAATCAGCCTCAAGACATCTTAAAAGAGCCGCTGGTCTTGGAATTCTTGGGGTTGGCAGAACAGCCGCGTTTTTCGGAGTCTGAATTGGAGAGTGCGATCATTAACCAGATTGAGCGCTTTCTGCTGGAGCTGGGCAAAGGCTTTTTGTTTGAAGCCCGGCAAAAGCGCTTCAGCTTTGACGAAGAGCATTTCTTTGTCGATCTGGTCTTTTACAACCGTTTGCTGCGTTGCTATGTGCTGATCGACCTCAAAATTGGCAAACTCACCCACCAAGACCTGGGTCAGATGCAGATGTACGTCAATTATTTTGATCGCTATGTCAAAACCGAGACTGAAAGCCCCACGATTGGGATTGTGCTCTGCAAGCGCAAACACGAGGCCCTCGTTGAAATTACCCTGCCCAAAGAGGCCAATATCCACGCCCATGAATACCTGCTTTACCTGCCCAGCAAAGACGAATTACAGCAGAAATTGCAAGAATGGTCTCAAGGGATAGAAGCGTAATGATGCGTCAATCCACCCAGGAAATTCAGACACATTTAGGAGCCCGCCATGACCCTGCGCTTTGAAAAAATTGACCTACCCGCTGAAAGTGAGCGTTTAATCGCCCTCTTGACAGGTGAAACCTGGCCCTTTCATTCGGGCCTGCCCAGCCGCGAGAGTGTGAGCAAGGCCATTGCCACCCAGGCCTTTGACAATCCCGATGTACAGACCTTTTGGATTCGCGATGCGCAGGCAAAAGAACTGGGCCTGATCAAACTCTTTGATCTTGAAGACATTGGCGATGGCGCCCCGCTCTTTGATTTGCGCATCAAAGCCGCTGCGCGGGGCAAGGGCGTGGGCAAAGCCGCCGTCACCTGGCTGACAAAATACCTGTTTGCGGGCTGGCCCGAACTGAAACGCATTGAAGGCACCACACGGGTGGATAATTTGGCGATGCGGGCCGTGTTTCGGGCCTGTGGCTATCTCAAAGAGGGCCATTACCGCCAAGCCTGGCAGGGCCACGACGCGATCCACTACGGCATCCTGCGCCAGGACTGGGAAACGGGTCAAAGCACCCCTGTGAATTGGCACGATGAGCCCGGCAGTTAAAGTTTTTTCTGCATCCAGACCGAAGAGATAAACACGCCATTTTTAACTGCGTATTCCTCGAAAGTCCCCACCGCTTTAAAGCCAAATTTTTGATGCAAGGCGACAGAGGCATCGTTGGGCAGGGCAATCCCTGCCAGAGCTAAATGCAGATCTTGTTTACTCAGTTCCTCAAAAAGCCGGGTATAAAGAGCAGAACCAACGCCTTTGCCCTGACACTCAGGAACCAAATAAATGCTGGTTTCGATCGTTTTAGCAAAGGCTGTGTGTTCGCGATAACGGTGACTGCTGACATAGCCCAGAATCTGTTTATTTTCTTCTGCTACCAGCAGGCGGTAGGGCCCCGTTTTGGCATATTTTTCGAGCCAAAGCTGGCGTTCGTCGGCATTCAGGGGTCGGGTGTCAAAGGTGGCATTGCTGTGTAGGACATAATAGTTGTGGATCTCTGTCAGGGCAATCAGATCAGAGCTGCGGGCCGCACGAATATGCAAAGCAAAACATCCCTTTTTTAATTAATCTAACACAATTTATGGCGATGCAGAAAAGAGCGTGGCCCAAGTTGTGTAAACTGTATTGATGCAAGCTCAAATGAGCCTTTTTGTGCTCGGAAACCTGGCCTAATGGAAATTGTTTGGATTTTGGTGGGAACCAAATCCCCCGAAAACCTGGGGGCATCAGCCCGTGCGCTGAAGACAATGGGGTTTGCGGAGCTCAGATTGGTGGCCCCCTGTGACTTTGCGGAGGGGCCCGCGCGTTGGATGGCCGTGCACAGCCATGATATCCTCGACCAAGCTCAGGTCTATCCCTCACTCGAAAGCGCGATTTCAGATTGTGACGTGTGTGTAGGAACAACAGCCAAAGCCCGTCATCAGCGTCATACCTCTCTCTCTCCGCAAGAACTGGCCCAAAACCTCAGCGGCAAAGCAGAACAGCTCTCACGGGTGGCGCTGGTTTTTGGCCCTGAAAATACGGGACTCACCAACACAGATCTGGCCTGTTGCGATCTGCTCACAACAATTCCCTTGGCAGCTCCCCAGCCGTCTTTGAATTTGGCTCAAGCCGTGATGGTGTACAGCTATGTTTTAAACTCTCTGGCACCTTTGGCGCGTTACAGCCGAGAGAACAAGGAGCAAAGTTATGGCGCCTTAAAGCAAAAAATAGAGCAAACGGCTGATGATTTTGGATTCAACCAGGACCCACGTATCATGGCTTGGTTGCGAGAGCGATTGCCTCTATTGGCTGGACGCGATCTCCGAATGCTGTTTAATTTGCTCAAAAAACTAGAACAGGCAGGTTTGTCAAAAACAGCGGCCAAGCGCAGCAAATTCTGATCATACAATCCCAATGATATACTGGGTTCATGTCTGAAATTCTGCGTTCTCATTCTCATATTGACAAAATCCATCCCCGTTGGCAGCCCTTGCTCGCAGGACTGATTGAAAGTGCGTGTAGCTATTGGGGAGAAGCGTTATTGGCGGTCTATTTGCTCGGCAGCATTGGCCGTGGCCAGGAGCAAATGGGCAGCTCAGATTTGGATTTAGAACTGGTGATTGACCACAAAGCCACTGACGCTGAAAAGGCTTGGGCCGAAGCCCTCTCTGAACAGACCCTGGCAGAGTGGCCAGATTTACTTAAAATCGACCTGGATTTGCTGCATGTCGATCTGCTGCTTGCCCCCGACTCCCAGCGCCAGCGCTTTATTTTTAGCAGCGATGGCCTCAAACTCTGGGGACAAGAACTCTTGCCTGAGACTGAGCCTTGGGTGCCGGGCCCTGAGTTGGCGTTTTTGCTCAACAGTCATTATGTTTGGGCCCGAGACGAGATTTTGAGATGCCTCACCAGCCCCACCCCCGCAGAGCAGGCCAATCCGCGCCATGTGGCAGAATGCCTGCATTGGATTTCCAAACAGGCTTTGCGCTTGGGTTTGGGTCTGGCCATGTATAAACAGCCGGTGTATACACGCAGGGTGGCAGAAATGCCCAAGCTGGCGGGTGAGCTTGTGCCAGGAATCAGGGAATTGTTAGAACAGGTCTATGCGATGTACCGTCAGCCTGC
>CAZRFI010000197.1:0-7528 GCA_964598905.1 uncultured Candidatus Sericytochromatia bacterium
CCTCTTTGGGCAAATCTTTGGCGGCCATCTCCAAGCGCAAGTCGTGGACGGCCTGAGCTGGCACCAAAATCTGCGTCCCCTGAGCCTGGCTGCGCAATTGGTATTGGACCTGTTTTTCTTTGAGCAGCTCGACCATGGCGCCAGCGTCTTTGCTGCCGAGTTCGGCATAGAGCGTGGTCCACTGGGGCTGCTGGGCCCAAAACACCAAACCAATCAGACCCCCTACTACCGCGACAGAAAGCCCCCCCAAACCCAATTTTTGGGTTAGAGAGAGTTGAGTTACAAATTTTGAACTTTCTTCTCGCAAGCGCTGGAAATAAGAGGCGGCCATAAAAACCCTTCGGAGAAATTTTGCCAATGCACAGCTTTAGCCCAGGGAACGTTTCGGACTAAATGATTCAGACTTCAATGCATGCGCCGAACGCATTATAGCAAACCCCAGATCACTCTAACATATTCGTGGGCTGGGGGCTGTGGCGAAGCCACAATTGTGACAGGATTTTTACATGCGCGGATTCAGACCTCTGGGCATTTACTCAAAGGCACTCCGGCAAGATAAAAACTGTGACATTTTTTTTACATTTGAAGCAACCCAAACAAAGACCACTCCTCGATTTTCGGCTCAAAAAATCGCTATCAATATCATTGTAATTTTTTGATCAGATATTAACAATTAATATCCACAATATTGTCCATATAATTTAAAAGTAATATAATAATACAAATTTTTAGATTTTTATTAAATCAAATGCAATGACTTTTTTCAACCACACAGGAGTTTTTTTATGCCGCGCAATACCCTCGTTTTGCTCATTTTGGCTTTTTTGGCTGGCTGCAGTACCACCGTTTCAACCCAAATGTCCCCAACCCAGCCCACGCCCAGCAGCTCCCTGAGCGGAGCCGAAGGGAGCCCTCAGCCCGGCCCGTCGCCCTCCCCAGGCACCCCAGACAGCACTCCCACTCCCGCCAATCCGCTTCCCAGCAGCCCAGCCAATACCAGTGGCAGTGCCCAGGGCCAGCGCCTGCAGGTCAGTCCAGACAGGATCTTTCTCACTTTCATGGGTGATAAAAAGCGCCTGGCTGTGGTTTTCAGCGATGCCAACGGTCAAGCTTTGCCGATTGATCCCAACCAATTGCAATGGCGCAGCGACCATCCCCAAGACATTGCCGTCGATAACCAAGGCGAAGTCACAGCCCTGACAGATTTTGCCACAACCACCATTCGTGTGAGTGATACCCGCAGTGGCCTGAGTGCCACCGCAGCAGTGGATGTGACCAGTTCAGGCACAGGCTCTTTTTCAGGCCCCAGGCCAGCCCCCACGCCCATACCGGCTCCCGCCATCACCAGCTTTGGCCCGACATTTGGGCCTGCCGGAACCACCGTGACCGTCAACGGCAGCAACTTCACAGGCGCCACAGCAGTGACCGTCAATGGCCTCAACATAACATCCTTTACGGTTGTCAACGATGCAGTCCTGTTGGTGACAATGCCTGCCGGAGGAACCAGTGGACCCGTGGCCATGACCACCCCCGCTGGCAACTTCACTTCACCCAACAATTTCAACTTTGCGCCCACACTCACGGGCGTGGCACCCGCCACAGGGATCGCCGGAACAGTCGTAACCCTCACGGGCAGCAATTTGACAGGCAGCACGGCTGTGACCATCAATGGCATCAATGCCACGTCCTTTACAGTAGTCAACGATACCACTGTCACAGCCACCATCCCTGCGGGAAATACAAATGGGAATATCGTTCTGACCACCCCCGCAGGCAGTGCCACCGCGCCCACTGCCTTTGCAATTTCTCCCCCCACACTGACCGGCATCAATCTCACTCAGGGGGCCACGGGCACGGTATTAACCCTGACAGGCACCCATTTCACGGGGGCCACAGCCGTGCAATTTGGCGGCACTGCCGCGAGCAGCTTTACCGTCAACAGCCCCACCCAGATCACGGCCACGGTGCCTGCCAGTTTGGCCCTGGGTGCCGTCCAGGCCACGGTGACCACCTCTGGTGGTACGACCGCAGGCCAGACCTTCACGGTCACCTCACGGGTGGTCTATGTCAATGGTTCGGTGGTTGGCGGCAATAACGATGGCACCTCTTGGGCCCATGCCTTTGGCTCGCTCACAGCGGCCTTAACCGCCTCGGCAGCTGGGCAAGAGGTCTGGATTGCAGCTGGCACGTATAAACCGGCTGGCCCCGGTGGGGATCGCAATGCCACCTTCCAACTCAAAGACAATGTGAGTGTTTATGGCGGCTTTAATGGCACACAGACCCTGCTCAGCCAACGCGATAGATTGGCCCACCCAGTGCTCTTAAGCGGCGACCTCAATGGCAATGACAATGCCACCATTACAACCGCAGAGCCCACGCGCAGCGACAATAGCTTGCGGGTGGTGAATGGTGCCAATTCGCTGACCCTCGATGGGGTCACCATTACCAGCGGCAATGCTTCGACTGGGGGAGGCGGTGCTGGTATAAGCCTAAACAATCATACAGGCATTACATTCAACAATGTCCATTTTTTGAATCATTCAGGCCTGGCTGGAACAAGCTTGTATAGCAACACTAGCAGTTTCACCCTTAACAATGGCGTTTTTCACAACAATACAACGCAATCAGAAAGTGGAGCAGCGATCAGGATGCTCGCTGGAAATGGGATCATGAATAATGTTATTTTTTCAAACAATGCTGCCATAGGAACGAATGTTGGCGCAATAGGTGTTCAAAACAGCGGCAATCTAACCGTGAACAATGGCACCTTTTTTAATAATACAGCGGGCACCCAAGGAGGCGGGGCCGCGATCAGTGACAGTGCTATACTCACCCTGAGAAACTGCATTTTGTGGAGCAGCCCCATTCGTCTCAACACCAATAACGTGGCCCTGAACCTGATCTTTACCACCCTCCAAGGCGATGTCGCAGGGGGCATTAACAATCTGGGCGGCGGAACCATCAACAACGACGGCAATACCCTGGCCACCGACCCGCTCTTTGTCAACACAGGTGATCTCGATGGGCCCGATGATCTCTTTGGCAATGCCAACGACGGCCTGCAATTACAAGCAGGCAGCCCCTCGGCCAATACGGGCACAGCCACGGGCGCACCCGCCACAGATATCACCGGCTTGGCGCGGCCTGTGGGCGGCACCTACGACCGGGGCGCTTATGAACGCACGCCTTAAACAGGCATGCGGATGATTTCGCGGTAGGCCTCCAAGACCTGGTTGCGCATGGTCATGGCCAGACGCATGGCGACATCGGCCTCTTGGCCGGCGACCATGACGTCGTGTAATTCGACGTTTTCGCCAGCAGCAAAGCGGTTGGACAGCTCCCCGGCTTTTTGCTGGGTGGCATTGAGTTTTTCAATGCCTGCGTTCAAAACCGCAGCAAAGTCATTCTCAGTTTTGGTAGGCGTGCCGCTGTAGGGCTGGGCCAGTTCGAGCCCTTCGGGCAGGGGTTGAATGCCGGGTAAATCCATTAGCCTCTCCCGATTTCAAGGGCCTTCATGGCCATATTCTTAATGGTCTGGGTGGCCGTGATATTGGCCTCGTAAGCCCGAGAGGCTGAGATCATATCTGTCATCTCGGCCACGACGTTGACATTGGGATACTCCACATAACCCTGATCGTTGGCATCGGGGTGTTCGGGCTCGTAGACCATTTTGCCTTCGCGGCGGTCGTCTGTCAAAGCCACAGCCTGCACACCTTGGCCCTGTTGGGGGACAGAACCTGTCGCCAAGCTCTGAATGCGGGATTGCAAATTTTGCTCAAAGATCGGTTTAAACACCACCTGCTGACGGCGATAGGGGCCTCCAGCTTCGGTGCGGGTGGTATTGGCATTGGCCAAATTATTCGAGATGGTGTTGATGCGCAGCCGTTGGGCAGACAGCGCCGATGCGCTGATACGCAGATCATGTTGAAAACTCATTAGCGACCCCCTTCGTCAATCACGTATTTGATCCCCGAGAAACGCCCCGCCAACATTTGTGAGACCGCTGAATAGCTGACCGAGGCCTGGGCCATGCGGGTCATTTCCAATTCCAAATCGACAGAGTTGCCATCGTTGCGCATGCTACTCTGGGGCTGCAGAATTGAAATTGGTGGGTCGGCGGGCAGACCATCGAGGGGCAAATGTTTTTCGTGGGTGAGATACCCCGCTAGCGAAGCGCCAGCCCCCTGATTGCGGGCCTGGGCCAGGCCCTTTTGCAATTGGGATTCAAATTCCACTTCCGAGGCTTTAAAGCTGGGGGTATCGGCATTGGCCAGATTGTTTGAAATCACACGCTGCCGCGCACTCAGGCCGTCGAGGGCCCCGTGCAGGGTCTGGGTCATTTTGTGAATCTGGTCAAACATGGTTTTATCTCCGTTTGGGGTTTATCGGCCTTGTTTGTTTAGAACTTAAACCCCTGTTGGAGATTATAACAAAATTAACCACCCCGTTTGGGCCCTTTGCTGGGTCGACCCGGAGCCGATGGCCGCGAACGCCCGGCAGAGGGGCCCCCCCGCGATTTTCCCGAAGACCCCGTGCGCGGCTTGTCGGATGACGATGAGCGCGAACGATCAGCTGAATAGCTGCGGGGTTTGTCTGAGCCTGAACTGCGTGAGCGATCAGCGGAGTAACCGCGCGGCTTGTCTGAATCTGAAGGCCGCGAACGACCGCCAGAGTAAGTCCGAGGCTTATCTGATGCGTCACCTTGAGAGCGTTCGGGAGAATAACCCCACGATTTATCCGCTGAATAGCCGCGGGGCTTGTTGGAGCTTGAGCTGCGTGAGCGATCAGCTGAGTAACCCCGCGGTTTGTCCGAAGCATCACCCTGAGAGCGGTCTGGCGAATAACCCCGCGATTTATCCGCTGAATAGCCGCGCGGTTTGTCGGAGGACGAACTGCGCGCTCTGGTTGAAAAAGCGGCACGGGGCCGATCTGAGGCCAGGCTGCGTTTTTCTTCGCGTTCGCCCTGCACAGGTCGCGTCACACGTCTGGGTCCCTTCGTCTTTTCTACCCGAGGACCATCTTTTTGAGCCCCCGTCCGTGGGCCGGGCTTCCAATCCAGGGGGGCTTCAGCTTCTTCTGCCGGTTTGGCACTTGGCGAACGGGCGGATTTGTCTGTTTTGATTTTGGTTTTTTTGATCAGGATATGGACTTCCTCTTCTGTCAACGAGCGCCAAGCTCCCTCACGCAAATTACCCAAGAGCAAGGGCCCAAAGGCGGTGCGTTCGAGGGTCACGACATCGAGGCCAACCGAGCGGCACATTCTGCGAATCTGGCGGTTGCGACCCTCTTTGAGCCCAAATTCAATCCAGCTGTTTTCGCTGCGCTGCTTGAGCCGCACCACCCGCGCTGGCTGGGTTTTGCCGTCGGAGAGATCGACGCCGGTGCGCATATAGTTGAGGGCCAGATCTGTGGCTTTGCCTTTGACCTGCACCTTGTAGACTTTTTCGAGCTTAAAGCGCGGGTGCAAGAGTTTTTCAGTCAGCTCGCCATCGTTGGTCAAGAGCAAAAGACCGCAGCTGTTTTGATCGAGCCTGCCAACCGGGTGCAATTGCTCAAATTCTTTCGGCAAAAGGGTGTAAATCGTCTTCGGCTGATGGGGATCCGAACGGCTGACCATATAGCCTTCGGGTTTGTTCAGGATAATATATTTTTTCTCATCGGGCATCAGAACTTTGTTGCCATCAAGGGTGACCGTGTCTTTTTCAGGATCAATGGTGGTACCCAAGGTCTCGCAGACCTTGCCATTGATCGCCACGCGGCCAGCCTGAATCATCCGCTCGCTGCTCCGGCGTGAGCCCAGACCCGCTTGGGCCAAATATTTATGTAAACGCACAACTTCTTTCATTTTTAACTCAATTGCTACCCATTACAGGGTGATATTTCTAAATCTTCGGGCAGGTCATACAAGCGCTGTAGACTGGCCCGATCCCGTTCGGTCAGCTCCCAGCTGCCATCAAAACGGGCATACATGGCATGGTACATCAAATCTTCGGCATGGCCGCTGTGGCCGAGTCCCAGCGCGTGCCCCACCTCATGGGTGGCGATCGCCAGCAATTCATTTTCAGAAAAGAGCGCTTCACCGGGCGCCATCGCCGTGCCATCTTGGGCCTTGATCGCCAAAAACAGGGTGCTCTTGTGGCGAATTTTTTTGGTTTTCTTGTCGAGATAAGGCGTGGGATACGCCGCCCGACCCCAGGTCACTTCACTTTCGGGGTATTTCTCTTGCCAAAGCACTTGAATTTGGGCCTGTTTGGGATTGTTGACCCATTGAAAGCGCAGTTTGGGAACCGCTTTGCTCCAATTGAGAAAAGCCTGCTGTACCAGCGGCGTATACATAGCCAGATTCTTGGCTCCCCAGGCCTTGTTCACGGGTGGGATATACACCTTCAGCGGCATTTCTGCCGCAAACCAGCGGTAATTTTGGTAAAAATGCAGATCGTGTTTCTCATAACAGAGGTAGTCTTGCCCCTGGTAGGTCTGGTTGGGGTCGCGCTGAGCCCGTGCCTCAAAATTCCAAGCAGGGCAAGAGACAGCCAGCAAGAGCAGTGCAAGTCCACATTTTTGAATCGGTTTGGTCATGTTTATTCCGCCCCCTAATGACTCACCTGCCCGCGAATCTCCCCAGCGGGATAGGCCTTGGAATGCACGTTGAGATAGAGATTGCCCTGGAGCAGATCTTGCAGCAACGCGGCAGTCAGGGGTTGGGTGGCATCTGTTCTGCGCCAGGTGCCGCTGAGGCGATTGCCTTGAATCTGCAAATCTTTGACCACAGCACCGTTGGCGCCTTTGGCTGCTTTGTGCAAATGGGCGCCTGTCGCTGGGCCACTCAGATTGACAAAAGCAGCAGAGATCGTGGCCTCGGTCTGGGCGGCATTGAGACTCACGCGGGCACTGCCACTGGCGCCAGATTTGGTGGTTGGCACTTCTTGGTCGCCTTCGAGCAAGACGGCAAAATCTTTGCCTGTGCTGGCCAGCAATTGGCCGCGAATTTCGCCATCGGCCTGGGCCTGGGTGTGCAAATTGAGATAGAGATTGCCTTTGGTCAGCTCATCCAGCAACTCTTTGCTCAGGGGCTGATCGCTGTCGCTGCTTTTCCAGGTCAGGGCGAAGCGATTGCCTGTGAGGGTCAGAGTTTTGACGGGATCCCCTTTGGCGCCTTTGGCCCCTTTGTGGATATGCGCCGCTGTGACCGCACCGCTCAAGCCACTGACAACCCCATTCAGACTCAGTTCGGTTTTATCTGAATTGAGGCTGGCACTGGCCACGCCAAAACCTGCCGTGGTGACCTGGGGTGTCTCTTGGCTGCCATCGAGTTCAGCCAAAAAACCCTGCCCGGCAGGAGACGGTGAGCTGGTGGGGGTACTCAAAGGCAGCGGGCTGGCTGTTCCGGGGTTGGAGGCAGTTCCGGGCGTGGATTTGGGCACCTGGCAGGCAGCCAGGGTCAGCAGCAAAAGCGCGGGGGCAAGGGTTTTCAAAGAGGGGGTTAAACGGGTCATAAAAGGTCCTTTCGGGCACAGACTGGAAAACA
>CAZRFI010000197.1:7628-9595 GCA_964598905.1 uncultured Candidatus Sericytochromatia bacterium
AAAGAGGGGGTTAAACGGGTCATAAAAGGTCCTTTCGGGCACAGACTGGAAAACAGCAAGCGAAATTAGCGGGCTTGCTCCAGTATACCGCTCTCCGCTTGAGCGGGCCAATTGAGCGCAAAGAGATCGAGCAGGGGCGCACTCTCTGTCAATTGCACCTGGGTTTCAAAGACCATGCCCAAACGGGTCAGCAAGTGAATCGAACGGCGATTGTCGCTGTCCGTGATCGCCACCAAACGCGCCAAGCGAAACGGCTCACGGGCCAATTCCACACAGGCCTGGGCCGCTTCAAAGGCATAGCCTTGACCACAAAAACGCGCCAAAAAGGCAAAACCCAGATCCACATCGGGCAAAGTCGGGCGTTTGATCAGCCCACAGAGTCCGATCAGCTCCCCCGTGCTTTTGAGTGCCACCCCATAGAGCCCAAAGCCCCGCTCCTGATACATCTTGAGCGGCCCCTTTTGCAAATAGGACAGGGCATCCGCCGGTTCGAGCCAGCGCAGGGCGTTGTTGCATGAATCAAAAGTTGAGAAGCAGAGTTTCCACTTAAGTTTGGAAGAGTCATAAAACAGCCTCAATTTTTTCAGAAACAGGCATTCCCAGCCATGTCATTCGATTGAGCAGGCCACATCTAACAAAGAGATCTACCGCTTGACTCTCAAAAGAGCGGGAATGAACACTGCCACCAAAGAGCTGTTTGAATCTGAACATGCTTGTTTCAGCCAAACTTCGCCGATGATAGCCACTTTCATGTTTCCAATTGCTTCGTCCGATTTGTCTGATTCTTCTGAGGCTTTCATCCCTGGGCAAAGGCTCAAGACCCACTTTTTTTCTTTGCTTAATTTTGGCATTTTCACGTGGTGGAATCACAGCCCTGGCCTGACGTTGAGCGATGCTTTCATAACATGAAAACCAGTCATAGGCTCCATCGGTGGATACTTGTTCAATCTCTTCGGGAATTTGTTCGAGAAGGTCAGTTAACGCTTCTCCATCAGTCAGTGAGTTTTCGGAAACAACACAGGCCACAATTTCGCAGGTCGCTTCATTGACTGCCAAATGAAGTTTCCGCCAGGTTCTACGCTTGCTGTAGCCGTGTTGACGCACCTTCCATTCATCAATGCTATCTTCATTTGTAAGGCTCCTTTCGTCGCCAACAACTGAAGTCCCCTCTCCAAAAATTTTAATTCCAGTGGAGTCCACAACCACATGAATGGCTTCTTCTCTCACTTTACGAGGCAAAACAACCTTCAGCCTAAATCTGTGTCGACTCACTGTGCTGTATTCGGGCACATCCAATTTCAGACCAGTTAGCTCAAAGATTGAGCGAATAAAACCTTCGGCGGCTCTCAATGGCAATTTGTAAAGTGCCATAACGGTTAAAAACGTTTCTATGGCTAGATCTGAACAAGTTTGGGAGGCTCCTCGTTTTCCCGTTTTTTCTTTCATCAGCCAATTTTCTTGCACTTCATCCGAAAACCAGAACGTGACACTTCCCCTTTGCTTCAAAGATTTGTTATACTCAGGCCAGTTCGTGACTCGATACTTCGGTTTGGGGTCATTGATACTTATTTTCATACCCTGAGATTACCAGCTTTCTGGCCTTCTTGGGGGCTTTTTTTATCTCAACATTCATGCAACAACGCCGTGCGTACTACAAATCGGCGATGTATGGGAGTCTGAGACAGATTGACCGTAAACTCGCGTTGTGGGCGACTCGTAAGTTTAAACGCTTGCGGGGTCATCGACGGCAGGCAGAAGACTGGTTGCGGTGCCTTGCGCGCCGTGAGCCTGAACTGTTTGCTCACTGGCGGTTATTGTATGGAAAAGCTGGATAGGAAGAGCCGGATGAGCGGAGACGTTCACGTCCGGTTCCGTGAGCGCCTGAGGGGGAAGTTCCCTCGGGCGACTCGACTAAATATCTACATTCGCTCTGAACGCGCAGGACAACGGGTCATGTCTAGCATCGC
>CAZRFI010000198.1:0-1235 GCA_964598905.1 uncultured Candidatus Sericytochromatia bacterium
GTACCCTCTACCGCCTCCCGTCTCGGCAAAAATATGCGCTTTAAACTCCTCGCAGAAGGGGTCAGCCGGGTTTTTAGCATGGTCTTTTTTTTGGTCTTGGCCCAGGCCTTGGGGGCCGATGGCTATGGCCGCTATGCATTTCCCTTGGCCTTTACAGGGCTCTTTCTCTATTTTAGTGATTGTGGGCTCAACACCCTTTTGATTCGTGAGTTGGCCCGTTACAACCACCAGGCCCAACACTATATCCACCATGTGCTTGTGCTTAAAACGGGATTGTCCCTTGTGACGCTTGCCCTGATGCAGATTGGAGCTTGGTTGAGTGGTTTGCGCGGCGGGGACTTGGAAAGTGTCTTTTGGGCTGGATTAATCACCTTGGCAATCGGTTGGTTGGATATTCTCAGCGCGATTTTTAATGGTTTGGAATGCATCGAAGAAGAAATTGCGCTGCGCCTGCAAAACCGCCTCTTGACCTTGGGCTCTTTGTTTTTGGTACTGTATCTGAGCAGGGATATTTTCTGGCTGTTGAAGGTCTTGGCTTTTGCCAACGGCCTGTCTCTGATCTGGGGCTTAAAACAGGTCAAAGCCGTGTTGCAGAAACGAAAAATCGGGAATGAAAAAGCAGTTTGGAATTGGGTCTTTGTCGGCCAATTGTTTAAAACGGGCCTGCCATTTTGGCTCAGTGGCCTCTTTGCCTTGCTCTACTTTCGCATGGATGTGGCGATGCTGCATTTGCTGGGCCGTTCTGCAGCCGAAGTGGGGTGGTATCAGGCGGTGGTCAAATTGATTGACCTCTTGGTTTTACTGCCCAATTTGCTGATGATGGCCGTTTTCCCTGTCATTTCACAGTGGGGAGCAGATAAACAGTCCCAAATTCAGACTCAAATTCAGACCCAAATGCAGAACCTGACAGACCAATCCCTCCAAGTGGCTTGGTTGACCGCTTGGCCGATCTCTTTGGGGGGAACACTCTTGGCTGGCCCCATGCTCGAAAGTCTCTTGGGCAAACCCTTTCTTGCAGCCGTGCCCTTTTGGCAGATCCTCTTGTGGAGCCTGATCTTTTTGTTTGTGAACCATATTTGTCTTTACAATTTGGCAGCCCTCAACCTGACTCGGCTCTTGGTTTGGAGCAGTGCAATGGGTGTCTTGCTCAATTTGGGCTTAAATCTGGTCTGGATTCCCACTTGGGGAGGAGCTGGCGCGGCAATGAGCACAGTTTTGACGGAGGCCTGCGTCTG
>CAZRFI010000198.1:1335-3369 GCA_964598905.1 uncultured Candidatus Sericytochromatia bacterium
GGCCCCAGTGGGGTGGGCAAGTCGTGGCTGGCTCAAGCTTATGCCCAGGTCAGTGGGGCTGAATTCTGCCTTTTGGCTGTATCACCCCATTGGAATCAGCCCGAAGATTGGCTGGGTTATTTTAACCCACTCGAAAAAAGCTATGTGGATTCACCTGCCAGCCTCTTTCTCAAACGGGCAGCCCTTGAATGGAGTGCCGCCCGCCGGGACAATCGGCCAGCCCAAGCCTACCACTTGATTCTGGATGAAATGAACCTGGCCCGAATTGAACATTATTTTGCGCCCCTGCTTTCGGGACTGGAGATCATGCGCCGTCAAGGTGCGGCCCCACTTTGGCTGGGCGGCGATGCCCCCGTCAGCCTCACCCCCAATTTGCATGTTGTGGGCACCATCAACCTCGATGAAAGCACCCATTTGCTCGCAGATAAAATCTATGACCGGGCCCAGGTCTTGAGACTGGAAGCCTCTCTCGACGATATCGGTTCACTCTTAGAGGGATTGCCTTACAAGGCATTATTAAGAGATACCTTGACCTGCTTATCCCCTGTGATTCCCCTTTCTTTTCGCAGCTGCAAAGACATTCTTAGTTATATCGAATCGGCGACCCAACTGGGATTGACTTGGCAAACAGCCTTGGATCAACAGATCTTGCAAAAGCTGTTGGCACGCCTGCGGGGCAGCGACCCCACACTTTTGAGCCGCTTGAATCAACTCGCAGATCTGCTGCCCGAAACCGATTTCCCACTGACCCGCAAACGCTTGAGCCAACTCATCAGTCAATGGCAGCGCGAGGGCTTTGTCTTTGGGCATTGAGGCGCAATTGAAGTCGCCCATCTCACTGCGCTTTGAAAATCTGCAAGGAGAGAGCCTAACGGCCCTGCCTGAATGGGAATCGGCTTGGATTGTCTTGGCGGGCCCACTACTGAGCTCCTTTCAGGCCTTACAATTTTACAGGCTTGAATTGGATGGTTTTAATCTTCCGTTGCAATGGCAGCCTGACAAGCGGGTTTTGATGGCGCTCTGGCAACGCCAAGGGCCAGGGTTATATCCTTTGCGGCTTTGGTACCAGTCTGAATGCCATTTTGAAACCCGCTTGGAGATTTGGCCCAAAGGCTGGGGCCAAGCCGGACTCTTTGCCCTGCTCGAAGGACTCCAGTATCTTTTACCACTGGAATTTGGGCAAGCGCTCAGACCCGGAGCAGGTTATCTTCATGGACAAAGCGCAGATACAAGGCGTTTGCGGGGGTGGCGTCAAGAATTTGCCAAGCTTCAAGCCTGTTTAATGGAGCAGCCTGAGCAGGCCGGTCTTTTGTCTGCATTAACGGCCTGGGAGCCCAATCAGGCACTGGGGTTGCCTGGAGAATTATTGCCGGTCTCTGCCCATCAGGCCCGCAAGCCCCTGTTCAGATCGGTTTTACATCCGGCTCAAAAGATCTTGGACCAACGCCCGTGCTGGCAATCCAATACGCCAGAAAATCGCTTTGTCAAACATCTGGTGCAACGGGTAGAAACCCGCCTAAGTAATCTCTTGGGGCTTTTACCTGAACGGGAATTTGGGCCAGAACGGTCGCAATTGCAAACCTGGCTGAGTCAATTGCGAAAATCTACTGCCCGCTATTCTGACTGGAAAGACATTCGAGCACTATCTGCACCGGTCACTCCGGGTCTAAGCTTGATGGCGCGGCCCAGCCACCGCGTTTTTTTGACGCATTGGCAAAAGTTGAGCCAGGACTTTGTATTTGTGCAATCGGAAGGAGCGCAAAGGCGGAAGCTGGAAAACCTGCCCTGGTTATACCAAACCTGGAGCATACTCCAGGTGATTTTGGCTCTGTTTCAGGCAGCCCAACTTCAGGGCTGGCTCCCAGAGTCGATGCAATGGCTTTTTCCCTGGCAAGATTCTGCATTTGTGCGTGTTTTGCCCAGAGGCAGGATGGTTTTGAGCCTGCACAGGCCCGATAGCCAGTTCAGCATTCAGGTCTGGGTCGAACGGCACTTTGGGGCAGAAGGCCCGATTCACAGCATCAGCTATGCCCA
>CAZRFI010000198.1:3469-5494 GCA_964598905.1 uncultured Candidatus Sericytochromatia bacterium
GGCGGTTTGTGAGCGGGTTTGCCCCAAGGCAGAAATGGCCTCTTGGCGGATTTGGGGCTGGGAATAATGTTGGTTAAAGATCTGAACCAATTTATCGGCCCCCTGTTCGGAGCGGGTCTGACCATAGGCCTGAACGACGGCTTGACGCAGGCTTGCCTGATTCCAATTGTCTTCGTAGATCTGATGCAGCAGGGGCACCGCCTCGGCCCGGCGCGATTGACCCAGGGCAGCGATCACCGCTTCTTTGCCTGCGGGGCTGTTCCAGGCATCTTTGTATGCCTGACGCAAAGAGTCCAGAGCTTGGGGAGAGCGGGTGTCTCCCAGGGCGGCAATGACAAATTGGCGCTTTTGAGCGCGGTTCCAAAAACTGCGGTAGAGATCATTTAATACAGCCACAGCACTGGCTTGGCGGGTATTGCCAAGGGCCACGATCAGGGCATTTTCATGGGCATCGTCGAGACGGGTGCGGGTCATGGCTTCGAGGGCTTTGACCGCTTCGGGGTGGCGAATGGCTCCCAGGGCCTGGGTAATTTGGATCCGCTCTTGGGAGCTGCGGCTTTGGCGGTAGAGATCAACCAAAAAGTTAACACTTTGGCTGGCTGCCTCTTCTGCGGCCTGACTGGCCAATTGCTCTCGGGCCTCGGGGCTAATTTTGATCCGATCCGGAATTTGTAAGGCGTGGGGCGATGAAACACTGCGGCTGGTGGCGGTGGAAACGGGCGCAGAGAGCAGAAAGGCCTGGGAAGAAGCGTGGAGAGCCTGAACCTGCATGAAAAACCTCAATTTAATGTTTTCTTTACGTATTCTTAATTATATCTTTCTTGAGTAGAAACTTGCTTGTCACAACCGAAAAGGCCCGGAGAAATTCTCTCCGGGCCCCTCTGGAAACGCTTTAGTCTTCTGACTCCGCAGGCTCTACTTTGGGAGCTCCTGCTTCGGGTTTTAAGCGACCCGCCCGTTTCAGAGTATCTCGCAGCAAAAACTCAATTTGGGCATTCACACTGCGGAACTCATCACCTGCCCATTGTTCCAATTGGGCGAAAAGCTGGGGATCCATGCGCAGCAAAAATTGTTTTTTGGCCGGCATCGGGGTTCAATACAAACTTCCTGCGTTGATAATCGGCTGGGCTTCCTGTTCAGAAACCAGTGCCACCATCAGGTTATTCACCATCTGGGCCTTTTTCTCATCGTCGAGTTCGACAATTTTTTGCTCAGACAATTGTTGCAGTGCCATTTTGACCATGCCGACAGCACCTTCGACTATTTGTTTGCGGGCAGCAATCACGGCCTGGGCCTGTTGGCGGCGCAACATGGCTTGGGCAATTTCTTGGGCATACGCCAAATGGCTGAGACGGGCCTCAATCACCTGAACGCCCGCATCTCTGAGTCGAACTTCCAGCTCTTTTTGCAGGGTATCTGCGACCTCTTCGGGGTTGCCGCGCAAAGTCATGCCCCCTGTTTCAGAATGATCGTAAGGGTATTCATTACAGAGGCTGCGGATCGCCGTTTCGCTCTGAATATGCACAAACTCTTCATAATCTTCGACGTCATAGAGCGCACTGGCTGGGCTAATCACCTTCCAGACCACCACGGCAGCAATTTCAATCGGGTTGCCATTGCCGTCATTGACCTTGAGCTTTTCACTGTTAAAATTGCGCACCCGCAAGGTGACTTTTTTCTTGATCGCAAAGGGATTGGACCACCAAAAACCGGCTTCTTTAACAGTGCCGGTATAGGTGCCTGCAAAATTGAGTATGCGGGAATCGTTGGGCTCGACGCTGTAAAGACCGGGAAAACCAAAGACAATCGAGACCAAAATGAGGCCCCCTGCCAGCACGGGTGCTTTGATCATCATCATCAACAAAGCGGCCAAAAAGGCCCCGAGAATAAAGAGCAAAACCACAAAACCATTGATCTTGAGAGCAGATTTATCGTGGGTTCTTTGCATAGAACACCTCCAGAAATTTATATCAATATGATATCACTTTGATATATTTCATGCAAGCCAGATGCTTGACAGAACTG
>CAZRFI010000198.1:5594-9546 GCA_964598905.1 uncultured Candidatus Sericytochromatia bacterium
CAAGACGCCATTTCCAGGCCAGAACTGATGGCCTTGATCTACCCAGAACAGGTAGACCAATTTGAATGCAGCCAATGTGCGCAATGCTGTCAGCAGCCTTGGAATATTGAATTGGATTCTGCCTATTTCGACCAATGGTATGCCACCTTTGAAAGCCATCCCTCAGGCCGGTTTAAACAGCCTTTTTTGCCTGCGACAGAAGGGACACGGGCCGTTTTAAACAAACAGCCTGGTAGCAACCGCTGTCTGTTTTTAGATCAGGACAATCTCTGTTTTATTCACAAAGAATATGGGGCCGAAGCCAAACCCGAGATCTGCCAGCGCTATCCCCACGAGGCCTCGTTACACGGCAATCTCTACAGCCCCTCTTTAAAAAGCTCGTGTAAAACGGCTGCGCGTATGCTTGAAGAGACGGGGGAATTGGTCTTGCGTATGGTCAAACGGCCTGCCCAGTGGGAAATCACGTCAGATGAACCCCTGCAGCCTTGGATCGGCTTGCTTTTGGAGGGCGTTTGGCAACACAGTATCAGCCCTGTGCGTTGTCTTGCTGGCAGTGTATCCGGTTTAAAACAGATCTCAGACCAGCCACAGATTCTGAGTGAGTTGGATTTGCTCAGCCAGTTGTATCATGGGCAGGTCCAGGCTTGGCGCCAAGATACGGGGCCCAAAGCGACACGTTGGTCTGAATGTCTGGAATTGTTCGCAGTTTTGGCTCCCTTTCGTGCGCCTGCACTTGAACGTTTTCTGACCAAGTTAAAAGAGGGGAGTCGTCTGCCTTTTGCCGTTTCAGCAGGTGAAAGGCAGCACATCAGCACCGTTTTGCGCAATTATCTGACCCGCCGTCTGCTCAATCTCAATCCGCTGCAAGCCAAAGGTTTAACTCTCTTTCAATTTGCTTTTTTGCAGGCCTTTTCACTCCTGGCTGTGCAAGTGCAGGCACTCTGTCTGGCTTGGTACAGCGAACGGCAACTCACACCTGAGATCTTGGTAGCGGCGCTCAATCAGGTTGAAACAGCAGTATTACAAAACCCAGCTTGGTTTGATCGCCACCGCATCCATCAATTGGATACCCCCACCTGTTTGGATGCGATCTGCGCTGCCACGACGCTGGATCTCTGTCTGCCTGAAATACAGTGATTGAATTTTCAATTTTAAATCTTCGCCCCATTAAAGAGAGCTGTTTAGAACTGCTAAAATCACTTAAAATGTGAATATAAGTCCGCCTGCTCCCTCATCAGGTCAGGTCAATAAAAAAATTCAAGGGGGTGGAAATGACGAAATAGATGATCACAAAAATTGTTTACCTTGAGATTAAACATTTTAAAAGCTTGGAACATGTTCGATTGGAGGGGCTCTCCTGCTTCTCCGTCTTTGCCGGACCCAATGGTGCAGGCAAAAGCAATTTATTTGAAGCTATGCGTTTCATTGGATTGGTGGCCCGACAAGGAGTACAAGCAGCAATAGATGCTTCTGGTGGAATCCAAAATATCCGCTGCAAAGTCAATCATTCAGATACGATGGGATTCAAAATTCGCTTTGTGGTAGAGCAGGATATTGAAGGCCAAGGATTGCGTGAACTTCATTATGCTTATCACCTCAATTTATACAATTTAGAAAGTGAAAAAATTGAGATTGAAGAACAACTGGAAGCTCCAAGTGAATTTAAATATTTGAATGGAGAGAGTGCTCCTCACGCGAGGGTTCAGGCCTATCGCGAAAGAGGCAAAGACAGTGTACACTTTCGCCCTGAACCGAATAAACTTGAAGAAGTTTCTTTGAGTCAAGATAAATCGATTCTTATGATTATTAACCCCTATACTTTATTTCCCGCAACTATTCTCAGCAATATTTATCGCTATATGTTAAATCCCCAGCAAGGCCGTTTGCCATACCCCGAGACAAAAGCACGTCAGATTTTGAAAGAGGATGGCAGTAATTTGGCTTTGGTCATTTCACAGCATGTCAATAGCGGAAAAAATTTGAATGAATTAACCGATTGGTTGACATTGATTGTTCCTGGCGGAACCTCTTTAACTTCAGAATTAAATCCATTGGATCATCAGTTTTATTTGCTTTTAGAAGAACAATTTCTCCAAGAGCCAGTACCCGCACAATTACTTTCTGATGGCACGATTAATTTATTGTCTTTGTTAATGAGCATTTACAGTGTTCCCACTTATGGTTGGAGCTTAATTGAGGAGCCTGAAAATGGCTTGCATCCCAAAGCGACTCAAGAATTGGTAGCTTTTTTTCGCTCTCAAGCACATGAAAATCATCCAGTCTGGCTGACTACCCATGATACCCATTTGATTAATCAACTCAAACCAGAAGAACTCTGGTTGGTAGATAAAATTGAAGGCAAAACCCGATTTGTGGCTGCACGCGACCTTGATTTAAAAGACATTGACCTGAGTATGAGTGAAGTATGGTTGAGCAATGCTTTTGGCGCTGGTTTGCCATGGTAAAGCTGGGGTTTGTCGTAGAAGGGGGATCTGAACGCATTTTGATAGAGTCTCAGGCCTTTAAGACTTGGCTACAATGCCATGGTCTAGAATTATCTGAACCTATTATAGACGCTCAAGGAAATGGCAATTTTTTAAAACCTGATAAACTAAAAAGCTATTTAAGCTTAATCGAGCGTCGTACCCCTGCTCCGGAGCATGTTATTTTGCTAACAGATTTGGATGACGCCCCATGTTATACCGCCGTAAGAAGCCGCATTCAAGCTCCTGATTCCGTTTTTGTTTGTATTGCACGAAAATCACTTGAGTCCTGGTATTTGGCAGATAGCCAAGCTATGAGTGCTTGGTTAAATAGGCTCCACTACGAACCTGAGCCTGAATTGGTGCCAGGTCGTCCTTGGGATTATTTACATGGGCTTAGCAAACGATATGCAGGGCATGGCACAGGCAGCTCAAAAATTAGTTTTAGCAAAAAAATGCTCAATCGTTTTCACTTTTCGATAGAAAGAGCTGCAGCACACCCGGCTTGTCCAAGTGCAGTCTATTTTCTCAATAAATTACTCTCTTTATCACAAAAAAGTCAACAGCCCGAATTTTCCCTTGAATGCAGTGAGGATAGCCTATGAAAATAGCCAATAAATACGTTATTACACTCATCCACAACCTGTGGAAAGCTGCATCAATCACCTTAACAATGATTTCTGCGGCTACAGCCTGCACGCTTTGGCAGCAGGGCTTTCAGGTCGAAGAGGTGCCCCACAAACAAGAATGGCAGAGTCAAGCCCAATCTGTGAGCGTGAGCCAATTTTTTAATTACCGCATGCAGAATCGTCTGCGCAAAGCCCTGGTGGGGAACTGGATGATCCTGCACGAAGATGCCCAATTTGTCTATTTTGGCTATCCCCGTTTTGCTGGGATTTTTGACGACCGTCGCTTAGTGGAAATCCTCTACAGAGTGCCGTTGACCGAATTGAATCAAGTTTTTCCGGGCTGGCGGCAGTGCGACGGGATCTGGGTACAAAATGAGCTGCAAAAAGAGTATCCCGGTCAGGGTGTGACTCAATGGCAAGCTCAATTAAAGGGTGAGCAGATCTTCGTGCAGGGTCAATTGGGTTCGGGCAAAGCTTTTGAATTAATCCTAAAAAACAAAAATAAACAATAATAATAATTAATAAATTTAAAATTGAAAAAAATATTGAAAAATTATTTTTTTCAATAAATTTATTATAAAAACAAAAAAAATTATCCGTTTTTTCTGTGTTATGCTGAATTTATAAACAGAAAAATATGGGGTATTTTAGATGAGTAAAGTTAATTTCAAAAAATCCACAGTCAAAAATGAGATAAAGAAGGCGCAGGGACCGCCGACTCAAGCCCAAAAGCAAAACAGTATTGAGCTGGTAACCTTTGCCAACGCTCAGACCCTTGAGCCAGAGAGCGAAAGTGAGCAAGCCCTATCTGCCCAAGCGGCATCTGCCAAAGCTGCACCT
>CAZRFI010000199.1:0-1697 GCA_964598905.1 uncultured Candidatus Sericytochromatia bacterium
ATTTTGCCAATTATTTTTTGCATATGTCCGACGTCACCTTTGATTTCGCCAGCAACGATATGCAAGTGCATCAACACTATGGCGAGCCTTGGAAAGTCACGCTTGTGGATACGGGCGAAGAGACCATGACGGGGGGCCGTCTCAAACGGGTCAGAAATTATCTCGATCCCGACAGCGCTTTTTGTTTTACCTATGGTGACTGTCTCAGTGATGTGGATATTGGCGCCTTGCTAACATTCCATCAGGCCCAGGGGCGGTTGGCGACAGTCACAGGCGTGCAACCGCCCGGCCGCTTTGGGGCCCTGGAGATCGATAACGACAGTGTCAAATCCTTTATCGAGAAGCCCCAAGGAGATGGCACCTGGATCAATGGTGGTTTTTTTGTGCTTCAGCCCCAGGTGCTTGATAACATCGCCGATGATCAAACCTCTTGGGAGCTGGCCCCGCTCGAAAATCTGGCCAAAGGGCAAGAACTCTCGGTGTATAAACACAAGGGCTTTTGGCACCCCATGGACACCTTGCGCGACAAAAACTACCTCGAAATGCTCTGGAAAGGACAGGCACCTTGGAAAAACTGGGATTAGATCCGAACTTTTGGCAGGGCAAACGTGTTTTTCTGACGGGTCACACGGGCTTTAAAGGCTGCTGGCTGACGCTGATGTTAGAGCAATTGGGCGCTTTGGTCAGTGGCTATGCCTTGTCCCCGCCCACAGACCCCAATCTGTTTGAGCTGGCCCATGTCTCTCAAGCACTCGTACGCTCAGATCTGGCAGATATTCGCGATTTCAAAACCTTAAAGGCAGCTTTACAAGCCGCTCAACCCGAGATTGTGTTCCATTTGGCTGCTCAGCCCCTGGTCAAAACCGCGATCGCAGATCCACTGGATACCTTTTCCAGCAATATTTTGGGCACCGCTCATCTGCTTGAAGCCATGCGGCAGACCCCAGGCATCCAAGCAGGCGTGATCATTACCAGTGACAAAGCCTACTTGCCCAATCAGAACCGGGCCCATTGCGAAAGTGATCCCCTTGGGGGCCTCGAGCCCTATGCAGCGAGCAAGGCCTGGGCAGAGATGCTCTCCCTGGCCTACCGCGAGACCTATTCCCATGCGAAACAGCAGCCCCTGCTGGCCACAGCCCGAGCGGGAAATGTTTTGGGCGGGGGAGATTGGTCTCCCCACCGTTTGCTGCCAGATTTGGTTCAGGCTTTTTCTGAGGGCCGGCCAATCCCTTTGCGCTATCCCGAAGCCGTTCGCCCGTGGCAATTTGTACTCGATCCCCTCTGCGGGTATCTGTTATTGGCCCAAGCCCTGTGTCAGCAGGGGCATGAATTTGCCGCCGCTTGGAACTTTGGCCCCGATTCAGATTCTGCCCTCTCAGTGGGGGAAGTGTCGGCTCTCAGTGCCCGTCTCTGGGGCTCTGACGCAGATTGGGTGCAGGAGCCGGGCGAACATCCTGCAGAAACTGCTTACCTGCGTTTAAACAGCGAAAAAGCCCGACAGCAATTGCATTGGCAGCCCAGGTTGAATCTTGAAGCGACCCTGACCTGGACACTCAACTGGTACAAAGCCTGGCACTCAGGCCAAGACATGGCCCGCTTTAGCCGTTCCCAATTGGCGGAATACCTTGAAAAACATCTTCAGCGAGCACAGGCCCAATGAAATTTACTGCGACCCATTTTGCCGATGCCTGGTTGAT
>CAZRFI010000199.1:1707-3326 GCA_964598905.1 uncultured Candidatus Sericytochromatia bacterium
TTGTGAACACGAATTCAAACAGCGGGATCTGGTTTCCCATTTTGTGCAATGCAACCTCTCGGCCAATCACCACAGCGCCACCTTGCGCGGACTGCATTACCAAGCAGAACCCCATGGCGAAGTCAAATTGGTGAGATGTATTCGCGGCGCTATTTTTGACGTATTGGTAGATATTCGTCCCCAATCGCCCACTTATTTACACTGGCAAGGCTTTGAACTCAGTGCAGAGAACCGCGATTCGCTGTATATTCCAACGGGTTTTGCCCATGGGTATCAGACCCTGTTGCCCGATTCAGAGGTCTTTTATCAGGTCTCTGAATATTATGCCCCCTCTGCAGGCAGAGGCTTGCGCTGGGATGATCCGCGCCTAAAGATTGATTGGCCCTTGGCTTCGCCACTGCTTTCAGAACAGGACAAGAACTGGCCATTGCTGTGAGCAGACATACCCACATCTGGCTGGTTTCCAGCCACAATTATCCACTCTTGGCCAAAGCCTTGGCGTTGGCTCTAAAAACGCCAGACTTGGCAAAACTCGACCTGCTGGTTTTTACCGAAGAATCGGGAGCAAAGAATTTAGCTGAAATGCTTCAATTGGCTTTTTTTGAGGCCGCTTATCAACAGCGTTTGTTCCAAACCCAGACACCGCTGCCGGGCTTTCAGATTCATACTGCAAGCACCGAAGTTCTGCTGCAGACACTCCCCCCAAACCACCAAGAAGGTCAGATACTCTGGCTTGTGCCTGAGAATCTGACCATTACCCAAGACCAGGAAATAGACATCGAAGTTTCAGTTCAGCAAAGTATCTTTTTAGATCGTTTGGATTCGGCTTGGACCCTGGATGAAAGATTTTTGCTGGAACTGCAGCAGAGCACTTCTTTGTTTTCGATGCGCCAACGCGATGGGTACTTCGCTGAAGCGCGTCTCTGTGCTCAGCGCCTCTTGGCTTTGGCCCCTGAACAAGATCCTGCACAACAGCCCCTCTTGGCAGAACGGTTGCAAAGCCTGAAGGCGATGCAATTGCTGCATTTGGAGCCCGAACTCAAAATGCGCTCAGAAATTCAGCAGGCCATCTTGCGTTTACATGCCAACCCAACAGATCGGCCTGCCCTGGCCGTCTTGGATTTGTTTCAAAGGGATTATGTCACGGCAGACAATCCTGGCCGAGAGGATAGAATTCACGTCTATCCCGCCGTGAAAGATTGGTGTGTGACCGTGGTGCTCGTCACCTACAATCGCTTGGAATTATTGCAAAGGGCTATCAAGGCCATTCTCAACCAAACCAGCCCCCGTTGGCGGCTCTTGATTCTGGATCATGGCTCCACAGACGGCAGCGGTGAATGGCTCAAAACGGTGGCCAGCGAAGCCCCTGCTCAGATCAAGGTTTTACACACCCACGAAAACCTGGGCCCTGAAGCGGTGGGCAAATTGTACCAGACCCTGCTTGCCGAGGTCGAAACCGAACTGGTCTTGATCCAATCGGATGACGATTGGTTATACCCCACACATCTCGAAAAAGTACTCAATTTTTGGCAAAGACATCCCTGGTTGGGCCTGGTCGCAACCGCGTATCAATTGCTCTCTCCCGAAGGGGAAGCGGTTTACCAGTATGGCCCCTTTTA
>CAZRFI010000199.1:3346-9437 GCA_964598905.1 uncultured Candidatus Sericytochromatia bacterium
TGCAAAGAAAATCTCCGCTTGGCATTGATGCGTATTTGCCCACAGGCTGCCGTGATTCGCAGATCGCTCTTAAAAACCCTTTGCCCCTACGACACACTCTTTGCCCAGCCCGAGGCCGAGTACGCTGTCTGGGATTTTGCAATTACAGCCCTGACCAGCGCTCAATCGGAAACAGGGATGTTGGAAGAGGTGCTCTCGGCCTTTACGGTTTCAGAAAAAACGGCTTTTTATGGACGCAACTTTGTCGAGCACCAAGTAAAACTCTTGCAGCGCTTGATCGCCGTCTACAATGGTCTTTGGGGAGCTGCAGCTTTTCCCCGAGAATTGGCCCAAAACACCCTGCAAACGCAGCTCAATTTGGCTGTTCAGCACTTTCAAATGGCTTTACACAGCGCAAGTGACCCTGCCGCATTGACTCAGATCGTGCAATCAGAACGCAAAGTATGGGAATTGCTGACGACGATGCGCCAAGATTTAGCGCAAATAACAAGTTCTGGAAATCCTATCGTTACCGAGGTCTACTTATGACGCATTTGCCCTCTCGACCACGGGTATTGGTGACTGGCGCCAGCGGCTTTGTGGGCAGGTATTGTCTTGCCGCTTTAGCCCAACAACAAGTTGAAGTTCATGGACTGGGCCGCACAGCGCCGGGGTTAGATCTTCCGGTCATTTGGCATTCACAGGATTTACATGATACAGCAGGGACAGAGAGCCTGATCCGGGAACTGCAACCCAGCCATTTGCTGCATTTGGCTTGGTATGCCGAACCCGGAAAATACCTGCATGCCAGTGAAAATCTGCTCTGGGTCCAAAGCTCTTTGGCGCTGTTTCAAACGTTTCAGCGCTCTGGCGGACAACGGGTTGTTTCTGCAGGTTCGTGTCTGGAATATGATCTGCAAGCTGGGTATTGTTCTGAACTCACCACAGCCCGTAAGTCCAGCCATTTATACGGCAATTGCAAACATGCCCTGCAGCTGATGGGTGAAGCCTGGGGCCGCCAGATGGGGATCAGCTTTGCCTGGGCCCATCTCTTTTATCTCTATGGCCCAGGAGAAGCCCCCAATCGGCTTGTGCCTGCCGTTTTTAACGCCATTTTGGCAGGTGAGACGATCAAATGCAGCCATGGCCGTCAAATCAAAGATTTTTTGCATGTACAGGATGTGACTGAGGCCCTGGTTGCGGTTTTGCTGTCTGAGCTGCAGGGGGCCGTGAATATTGGTTCAGGTCAGCCCATATCTGTGCGTGAACTGGTCCGCAAACAGATCGCTGTCTCAGGCCAAGAGGCTGAAGTGGATTTTGGCGCCTATCCCAGCTCACCCTTAGATCCGCCTTTTATGGTTGCCAACACGGAGCGTCTGTCCCAAGAGCTGGGATGGCAGCCCAAAATTGCCTTAGAAAACGGCCTCCGAGATATGTATCAAGCGCTTCAATCAGGCCAAACAAAATGAATTGCCCCATTTGCAACACAGACAAACCCACACCTCTGTTTCAGCGTGAACAGGTGCCCGTCCATCAGCATCTGTTGTATCCCACGCCAGAGTTGGCCTGCAACACCCCTTGGGGCCAGTTGGCCATCGTCATTTGTCCCCACTGCCATTTTGTCTACAATGCGGAATTTGACCTGCAGCTGATGAACTATGGTCAGGCTTATGACAACAACCAAACCTATTCTCCGGCCTTTATGGCCCATTTAGATGAACGGATCGAATATCTCTTGCAAAAGCCCGAATTTCAGCGCGGGAATCTGCTTGAAGTGGGCTGTGGCAATGGAGATTTTTTAATCCGCCTGATGCAGCGAACAGGCCCAGACATGTTGGCCTGGGGATTTGACCCCAGTTATCAAGGGCCGGATGCGAACTTGGCGGGACGGGTCTGTTTTAGCCGAGAAACCCTTGAAAATGCCCGCTTGCCTGAGCAAGCAGATGCCGTTATTTGCAGGCATGTGATTGAACATATTGCCCAACCAAAGGCTTGGTTGCAATTGTTGCGGCAAACCCTTTTGCCCTTTCCAAAGGTCAAACTGTATTTTGAAACTCCCGCTTTGGAGTGGATTTTAGCCGGTCAGGTTTTTTGGGATTTTTTCTACGAACACTGCAATTATTTTTTGCAGTCCACTTTGAGCTATCTCTTTGAAAGCGCCGGCTTTCGGGTTGAATCTGCGCAACGTATTTTTGGCGGACAATACCATTGGTTTGAACTCTCGCTGGCAGAACCCCATTTAACTTTGCCTGAAGCAGGGCCTGTGCCCGCTGCGATTTGGGCTTATCAGGCTCAGGAACCCCTGCTTTTAGCCAATTTGCGCCAACGGCTCACAATACTGCGCCAAGCGGGTCCGCTGGCCCTCTGGGGGGCAGGCGCCAAAGGGGTCACCTTGGCTGGTTTGCTGGACCCCGAGCGCAAGCTGATAGATTCCATCATCGATCTCAATCCCCATAAACAGGGGGGCTATTTACCCGGCACAGGCCACCCCATTGTCGCGCCAACCCAATTGGCAGAACGGGGGATCGTCAGTTGTCTGCTCATGAATCCACAGTATGAAAACGAAATCCGACAATTGCTCACAGATTTAAAATTGTCTCCGCACTTGGAGCTGCCCTTATGAGCCCTTTTGCGACTCAAGAGCTGTTTGATCGGGTTGAAGCCCTGGCCTGCCAATTGTGGGAAATGCCGACAAGTGAAGCGGGCTGGGGCAGTGTCGATCCTGAGAACTACTTTCAATTGGTTCGCTCTTTGCCATGGGAGCAAGGTCTGCTCAATCAGGGAGGAGCGCCCTTGGAAGGGGCTCTGCAGACCCTCATGCAAGACCCTGAAAATTTTGCCGCCCATGCCATCTTGGGGCTGTATAAGCGGCGTTTGCGCTTCGCTCCTACTGCCAGTCTGTCGGCGCCATTGCAGGCGCTTTTGCGTGGATTAGACAGCCTGCCCGGTCGCCCGCTCGCAATTTTACCGGCAGTCCAGAATTTCTCAATTACCCTGGTGATGATCACGTATAACCGATTGCCCCTGCTCAAACGGGCAGTTCAAGCCATTCTGGATCAGACATATAGCGAGTGGAAGCTGCTTCTGCTCGATCATGGTTCTCAAGATGGCACAACGGCCTGGTGCCGAGAACTCGAACAGAACTATCCAGACAAAATCCGGGTGCTGTATCGGGCAGAGAACCAAGGCCTGGCGGCATTGGGAGAACATTACCAAGCACTGTTTGAAGCCGCTGAAAGTGAATTGGTCTTGTACCAATCTGATGACGACTGGCTCTTGCCAGATCATTTGACGTGTTTGGCCGATCTTTACAGACGCTATCCCTGGATTGGCATGGCCTCGGGGAGCTATACCATTGTCAACCCAGCCGGGCAAGTCTCATTGAGCTACGGGCCTTTTTACCCAACTCCCATGCGGGTTTGCAACCAAAAAGAATTACAGCGGGCGTTTGTGGCTGGGGTCTGCCCCCAGGCCTCGGTCTTTCGCAAATCTGTGCTCAAAGAATTGGGGCATCTGGACTTTCTCTTTGGTTCTGAAAACAATGCCTATGCCATCTGGGACTATCTGGTGACAGTCAAACACCTGGGTCTGTTTGAAGTGGCCTATTCTCCCGAACGGCTCGCCTGTTTTTACAGCTCTGAGCAAACCGCTTATGCTCAAACAGATTTTACTGCGCCCCTGTTAAAACTGATGAAGATGTTACAGACAGATTACCAGGATCTGTTTGGCCCACAGACCTTCCCCAGCCCCATTATGCAGGGATTTTTGCAGGGCTTGGTCTTGGGCCGTCTGATCGGCGATCGCCTGAAAAACCTGCTCAGCACGGTGCCTTCACTTGAAGCCTTGGATTTAGAAATAGCCAAATTGGAACCGGCTTGGGAAACCTATCTGGCCCTGAAAACTGAATTGCTCACTCAGACAAGTCCTGATTCAGAGATCTTGATTCACTTGCAAAATCCCTACGTCTAATGTGAACTTTGGGGGCTCTGAGCGCTTTCAACTTTGCTGCCCGCTTTGAGGATGGTTTCCAATTCTGAAATTATCAGATCCCCGGCGTTGAGGCCCTGCAGAATCTCGGCCTGATCGTCGTTCTTGAGGCCCACCTTTACAGCCTGCAATTGGGCCCGCCCAGCGACAATTTTAAAGACCTGCCATTTGCCATCAAGTTTAAACAGGGCCCGCTCAGGAATCACGGGCACATTCTGCTTCTCGGCGGTAATAATCTTGGCATCGACCCGCGTGCCGGGGCGCAATTTGAGCTGCTGGGGCTGGGCTTTGACAATCACCCGCACCCGCTGCTGTTCCACGCCCAGGGCCGAGAGCTTGGTAAAACCCGATGGAAAAATCCGAGCGACCTTGCCCAACACCACCCGATCTTCCAGCGCTTTGCCAGAAATCTCGACGGTTTGCCCCAATTTGATCTGAAACATTTCCTCCGAGAGCAAATCGACCTCGACGGCCAAACTGCTTAAATCTCCCTGTTTGAGAATCACCGTGCCCGCAGGCAAGAGCGTGGCATCGCGCTGCAGGATTTCCAGAATCGGCCCCGAAACAGGGGCCCGCAGGACTGTTTTGGCCAGGTCATCTTGTTTTTGTGCCAATTGGGCCCGCACCTGGGCGGCCTGGGCGGCATAGACCCCGCGCAGGTAGTCGGGGTCGGATTGGCTCTGGAGCAGGCGCTGCAGATTCAACTCGGCCACTTTTTGGCTCTGGGCAGATTTGGCCTCTTCGAGCAGGGCCTGCTGGGCCTGTTTGCGCAGAACCAGCACCTGCTTGCGCAACTCCTCAAGCGAAGCCAAGGTGACACTCTCTTCTTTGTAGAGGGCCTCCTGGCGATTCAATTGCCTTTGCAATTGGCTCAGCTCAGCCTCTTGGGCCTCGCGATTGCTCTGCTGCTGCTTGCGGCTCAGGGCACTTTGGGCAATTTGCACACGGGCGGCGGCAATTTCGCTGGCTTTGGGCTTTTGGCTCTGAATGCCCTGGTTTTGGGCCGTTATTTCGTCCAAACGCGAGCGCAGACCAGCGACCTCCAAACTGCGGCCACTGCGGTCGAGCTGCAATAAAATCTGGCCCTGTTCGACCAAATCGCCCTCTTTCCAGGACAGGCGCGAGATTTCGCCTGCAACAGGCAGCGTGAGACTGTATTCCAGTTCCAGCCGGGTTTTGCCCTCTTCGAGGATAAATTGCTGAACTTTGGCTTTGGCCACGGTGACACTTTCGACCTTTTGCACGGGCTCTTGCAGCGAAATCGCGGCAATGCCTGCACCTGCCAGCAGCACAGCCGGAATCCACCACTTTTTCTTGAGGGTATTAAAACCAGATTTAAATTTATCTTGCCACATGTCTTTTCCTTTGGGGGTTTCCTTTTTGGGGGGATGTGAACTTATTCACGGGATTTAAGCGCTTCGACGAGGTCCAGGCCTGCAATGCGTTTGCGCGAGAGCCAATTGCTCAAGAGCACATACCCCAGAATCGTAAGGGTGCTAATCAGGTAGGTTTTGTTGCTAATAAAAAAGGGAAAGCGGTAAACATCGGTCACATAGGCCTGGCTCATGCCCATACACATCCAGGTGCCAGCCGGTAAACCAATCACCAGCCCCAAGAGCGAGAGCATCAGGTTTTCGTTAAAGACAATTCGCCCGACCTCGGCGGTGGTATAACCCAAAACCCGCAAAGAGGCCATTTCGCGGCTGCGCTCGGTAATACTGATCGCAGTCGAATTGTAGATCACGGCCACGGCAATGATGCCTGCAAAGAGCGTCAAAAAGAAATTGGAGATGCCCATCGACTCGCCAATCGTCTTGTTAAAATTGTCGAGGGCATCGGCTTTGACCTCGACCGCCGCCACAGCGGGAATGTCTTTGAGATAAGCACTTACCTGTTTTTGGCTGCCGGGTGAGATTTTGAGCAGCAGGGCATTTAAGGCGCGGGTTTCTCCGAGCAAACGGCTGAGGGTTTCCCAGTGCATATACGCCCCCGCGCCAATGAATTGCGTGACAATTTTTTCGACCACCACCTCTTTTTCTTTGCTGACCCGGCCATAGAGCGGTTTGAGCATCACCCGGTCGCCGACCTTGAGGCCCAGCCGCTTGGCTTCAATATCCATCAGGGT
>CAZRFI010000200.1:0-9377 GCA_964598905.1 uncultured Candidatus Sericytochromatia bacterium
AACTCCCCAAAGCCCCCATCCACCAGCAATTCCGTACCCGTGATATAACTGGAGGCCGACGAGAGATAAAAGCTGACCGTTTGAGCCACTTCGTCGGGCGTTCCCTGGCGTTTCATGGGGTTGGATGCAATGATACTGCTGACAAAGCCCTCTTTTTCGGCTTCAGACAGCCCCATGCGATCAACAATCGGGGTGGCAATCGGGCCTGGGCTGACCACATTGACGCGAATGCCCCGTGGCAGCAATTCTGCTCCCAGGGTACGGGCAAAGGAGCGCAGGGCTGCTTTGGTGGCTGCATAGACACTCGCTGTGGCAAAGCCTTTGTGGTGAACCACCGAGGCATTTAAGACAATCGAACTGCCGTCTTTCAACAGGGGTGCCAATTTTTGCAGCGTGAAAAACGCCCCTTTAACATTGGTATTAAACTGGCTGTCAAAATGGTCTTCTGTGACAGCTTCAAGCGGAGCAAACTGGCCAATGCCCGCGTTGATAAACAGCCCATCGAGCTGACCCAGATGGGTTTTGACATACGCTGCCAGTTTGTCGGCATCGCTGATTTGGGCTGTATCTGCCTGCAGGGCCAGAATATTGTCGCCAATTTCTTTGACCGTCTGATCGAGGGTGGCCTGATTGCGACCGGTGATCAACACTTTGGCGCCTTGCTCAACCAATAATTTGGCTGTGGCTTGGCCAATGCCACTGTTGCCGCCGGTGATCACGATCTGTTTGTTTTTGAATTGCATATCTTGTTTTCCTTTTTGATATATTTAAATCTATCAATCTATTGATATTAGTTATAAATCGAAACATTTAAGTTTGTCAATATGTGAGGCAAAAAAAATCAAAGACGCGACGAAGGAACTAGTGAAACCAGTTTTGCAATTGACCTGTAAAGGCGTCCAGCACCTCTTGATTGACGGACAAACGCACGAAACGGCCTTCTTTTTCGGCATTGATCAGGCCCGCCTCGGTCAAAATTTTGACATGGTGGGAGATGGTGGGCTGTGAGAGCGGGCAAACCTCTTGGATTTCGTTGCAGACCAGATTCTGGCGCTCGCGAATGCTGCGCAGAATGTGCAAACGCCGCTCGTCAGCCAGGGCTTTGGCAATTTTTTCGACCTGTTCTTGGTTGAGGGGCATCATGCTATTTGACCATCTTTGGGCGTGAAATAAAGGGGGAGGGAATCAAAAGGCTGTCTTTATTCAGATTGAAGCCTTTCAATCTTGATTCTAACAAAGTCCCGATTGAAAACCAAGCCAATGGGGGTTTGAGTAAATTCCCCGCTTTGTGCTAAGATCAGGCCACGATCATGGAAAGAAGAGGGAGCAGACGATGCATTTGGTCATTCATCAAGATTTCCCGGGTGTGGTTCGTTTGGAATTGCATGGCCATGTCGATCAAGAAGATGTGGCGATTTTTGAAAGAGAATGCCTGAACTTGATGCAGCAGGGCTGGCGGCATTTTTGTGTCGATTTTACGCCCTGCAGCCGTTTAGAAGATTCTCTTTTGCATCTTTTTCGGCCCCTTCAGCAGGCAGGTGCCCATTGGCAATTTATTGCCCCTCAGCCGCGGATCTTCCATTGGTTGCAGCAATTGCGTTTTCCTGTTTCTTTGCAGGCCCATGGCCATAGCCATAAAAATCCTGTTCAAGATCTCAGTTTGCCGTTCTGATCGCGGATGTGATTATGTTACAATACATTCCGATCTGAGTACGGTTGTGGCACAATGTATGCTAAGCGTAATCATTAAACACCTGTTTCTCTCCGTTTGAACGGGTCTGACCCCAAAGCCAATCCAGGCTAAACAGGTCTGACCTGCGCTGTTGAGAGCTCTACTTCGGGCTCTTAAGACTGAGAAACAGTTGCTGATCGTAATATTTCATCCAATGGATCCAGATTTTTGAAAGGCAGGATAACTACGGCTATCACGAAGAACAACAGTAACAGCAATAGCAATAGCAACAACAACAGTTCGAATAAGGGCTTACCCGTCAACGAGCAAATTTATGCCAAAGAAGTAAGACTGATTTCGGAAACAGGCGAAGTCCTGGGCGTTATGCTAACCAGCGAGGCCTTGAAACAGGCCCGCGAAAATGGATTTGATCTGGTGATGGTGACCAATGCCTCCAGCCCTCCGGTTTGTAAACTGTTGGATTATGGTCGTCACCGCTACGAATTGGATAAACGCCTGAAAGATGCCCGCAAAAAACAGCATTCAGCAGGATTAAAAGAAATCACCCTGAGCTATAAGATCGGTGAACACGATTATCAGGTCCGGCTCAAGCGTTTAACTCAGTTTCTCGAAGCTGGACACAAAGTCAAAATGACCGTACGTCTTCGGGGCCGTGAAGCACAGCATTCCGATCTTGCTATCCAGTTGCTGCTCCGTTTTTCGACAGATACCGAAGAATTGTCTGCTTTCGAGCGGGAACCAAAGCTGGAAGGGCAGCGGATTATTATGATCCTCAACCCGAAGAAGGATGCCATTAAGAAGGAGAAAAAAGTCCATGAAAGTTAAGATGAAGACCAAGCGCGCAGCAGCCAAGCGTTTCCGTCTGACCGCCTCTGGCAAGCTGATGCGTCGCAAAGCCTTTAAAGCTCATATTTTGACCAAAAAAAGCTCTAAGCGCAAACGCGGATTAAGCGGCTATGCCGTTGTTGATAGTAGTGATATGGAACGGGCCACTTTGGCTCTGCCCTACCCCAAGTATTTGCGTTGAATTCATAAGGAGTTATTAAACCATGCGTATTACAGGTGGTATTGTGACCCGCAGACGTCACAAGAAAATTCTCAAGTTGGCCAAAGGCCACCGTGGAAGTCTGCACACCCTGTTCCGTCCGGCCAAAGAGTCAGTTTTAAAGGCGATGAAGTATGCGACGATGCACCGCCGCACCAAGAAGCGCGATTTCCGTCGCCTTTGGATTGCGCGTATCAACGCCGCTGCGCGTGCTGAAGGCATTCGCTATAACGAGTTTATCAATGGTCTGAACAAAGCAGGCATCACATTGAACCGCAAAATCCTGTCTGAAATGGCGATTCACGATCCCCAGTCCTTCAAATCTTTGGTGGACAAGGTCAAAGCCCAATCCGGCAGCGCCGCTTAGAATCTTTTTTATGCGACCCGCTTGAGGTCGAAGCCAAACATCTTGGCTTCGACCTTATTGGCGTTTGTGGGCCAGAACCGCTTCCCCATTTGGATTTTTACCAGCAGTGGTTGGCCGCCGGTTATGCCGGTGAGATGGGGTATTTGGAGCGTCATGTGCCCCTCAAAGCCGACTTAAAAACCCTTTTGCCCTCGGTCCAATCTGTGGTGGTGGTCGGCTGTAATTATTATGGCCCCGACGAGCCCTCAGTCGAATTTCAGGTCGCTCGCTATGCCCGTGGCGACGATTACCATGGCCTGATGAAGGCCCTTTTGGAACAGTTGATCCAGGCCCTAAAAACCCATTACCCCCACATCGAAGCGCGGGCCTTCGTCGATTCGGGGCCACTTTTGGAGCGGGAGTTGGCTGTTCGGGCCGGTCTGGGCTGGATAGGCAAAAACAGCTGCTTGATTGTGCCCGGCCAGGGGTCGTGGTTTTTATTGGGGGCGCTGCTGACCAATTTGGATTTGCCTGTGAGTGAACCTTTTGAAAGTTTGCATTGCGGCAGTTGCACCCGCTGTCTCGACGCTTGCCCGACTGATGCCTTTGTGGGGCCCTATACCCTCGATGCACGCAAATGTATTGCCTACCTCACGATCGAAACCCGTGAAGACATTCCTTTAGAGTTGCGCAGCGGTGTCGGAAGCCATCTCTTTGGCTGTGATGTCTGCCAGGAAGTCTGTCCCTGGAACTTGCGCTTTGCCCAGCCCACCCAACAAAGCGGCTTTTTCCCCCGTGCCTGGCTGAGCGAAAAGACACTGTCAGAATTGCTTTTGCTCACAGCCCATGAATTTGAATTGCAAATTGCCCCCCGCAGTCCGATCAAACGCCCCAAGTACCGGGGCTTCATTCGCAATCTGGCCGTCGTGATTGGCAATTCTGGGCGGCTGGACGCGTTGCCCGCTTTGGCCCAGGCCCTGGAGCGCCATCAAGGCGATCCGATGTTGGCCACCCATTTGCGCTGGGCGATGGAACAAGTCTCGGCCTGAGTCGGTCTCTAGAAACAGTGCCCAAAACTGGAGTTGATTCATGAAAAATCGCTTTCGATCTGTTGTTGCTTCCGTTGTCTGTCTCGGAATCTCGCTCTTGGGCTTGTCTGCCTGTCAGAGCAATGCCGCCTCCAGCCCTGTTCAAATGCCATTGGCTCTGGCCAACCCGATTTGGAGTGCCACAACCTTGGCCGGTAATGGCGCGTATGGCTTTGTCGATGCCCAGGGGGAAGCCGCCCGTTTTTACAATCCCAGCTCGATTGCGCTTTTGCCTGCGGGGGATCTGGTGGTGATGGACCGCTACAACCACCGCCTGCGCAAAATTCAAGCCAACGGTCTGGTCACCACCTTTTGGGGCAAAGGTGAACGCGGCAATCTTGATGGCGACAGCAACCAAGGCCGCTTGAACCAGGCGATTGCCCTGCATGTTTTGCCCAGTGGCGATCTGGTGATTGCCGATGCCCAAAACCACAGCTTGCGTAAACTTTCAGCCCAAGGGGTGCTGAGCACCTTGGCCGGGACCGGCAGTGAGAGCAGCCGCGATCAGGAGAATCAGGCCCTGATCCAAGATGGCCCGGCCCTCAAAGCAACCTTTAACTGGCCTGCTGATTTGGTGGCGGATGCCGCAGGCAATTTGTACATTGCCGATCGGCACAACCACGCCATTCGCAAGCTCAGCCCCGATGGCAATGTCTCGACCCTGGCAGGCAATGGCGCTGCTGGCTATGCCGAGGGCAAAGGTAAAAATGCTTCCTTTAACGAACCGATGGGCATTGTGCTCGGCCCGGATCAGGCCCTGTATGTCTCCGATTCTCAAAACAATGTGATCCGCCGTGTCACCTTGCAGGGCGAGGTCACGACCTTTGCGGGCAGTGGTCTGGCGGGCTCCCGCGACGATCAGGCCGATCGGGCCGAGTTTCGCACGCCCTCGGGCTTGGATTTTGACAAAGCCGGCAACCTCTATGTGGCGGATCGCCTCAATCACCGCATTCGCTTGATTGGCAAAGACAAAAAGGTGAGCACCCTCGGCGGCGACGGCAAACCTGCCTTGCGCGATGGCCCCGGTGAAAACAGCGCCTTTAGCTATCCCTTTGATGTGGTCATGGCGCCAAATGGGCTGCTCTATGTGGCCGATTACAGCAATCACGCGGTGCGGGTTTTAAAGCCTGCACAACTGGCGCTTTAATCGATCATTTAATAGACGATCTGCATCAGCATTGAGCCGGGGGCCGTGCCTGTCAGGCGCTGGTACATCTGTACCGCCTGGGCCTCGGCCATGCTGGCGATCAGATCGATCACAATGCGTGTGCGCAGATCGGGATCTTCAGTTTTTTCCAGGCGCTCGCGGTAGGCAAAGGGAAAAATATCCCAATCGCTGCGGCGAGAGGCGTGTGCGGCTTCGTAAAAGACCTTGAACAGGGTTTCGATGATTTGCATTTGGCCTTTTTTTTGGGCGGTCAGGGCTGGGCGACGCATGACATAATGCCAGGTCAGCTCTTTCAGCATTTTCACTTCAAGCAGGGCGTCTTCTGAGATTTCAATCGTCTGGCTCTGGTCGGGATCGCAGAGCTTGACCGCGTTGATATACCTACTGACGTGCAGGGAGGTAAAGTGCCGCAGATAGGCCTTTTGGGCGTGGGCCCCTTCATAAGGTTGTTGAATGCCCGATAATTGCGCGATGATATGCACAAAGGACTGTTTGAGTTTGTCGCGGCTCTCTTCGCTGCTGAACTCGGCCTGCATGCCTTCGTCGTCCCAGCGTTTAAAAATGGCACGCAAAAGCTGATCGGTCTCAGAGTCTTTGAGCACTTCCCAGCGGTTGTTTTTGCCCTTGCGCAGCGAACCCACCAGCCGATCGAGGGGAATCAAATTGGCGCGGTAAAAATCCTCCACATCGTGAATCGAGTAGGCGATATCATCCGCCCAGTCCATCAACTCCGCTTCCAAGCATTTGGCTGGGCTGTTTTCATAGCCTTGGCGGGCAAATTCAAAATCCACTTTTTCACTTTCGTAGGCCCCCCATTTTTTGGTGGTACGGGGCCCATGCTGACCGTAGAGCCAGGGGTATTTGAGAATGGCATTGAGGCTGGCGCGGCTCAGGTTGAGGCCTGAAAAATGCTCTTTGCGAATCGCCAATTGGGTCACGATCCGAAAAGACTGGGCATTGCCTTCAAAACCATCTTTGAGCCCGACATCTTGGGCCAATTGGTTGAGTTTGCGCTCGGCGATATGGCCAAAGGGAGGATGGCCCAGATCGTGAGCCAGGGCGGCGGTTTCGGCCACATTGGGGTCGATCTCGCCCCATTTTTTGACCTGATCGGGATCGGTCTCGTGGAGTTTGAGCGCCAGGGCGCGGGCGATCTGGGCGACTTTGAGGCTGTGGGTCAGGCGGTTGTGAAAAATATGCCCCTCTTGCACTGAGACGACCTGGGTGACCCCTGCCAAACGGCGAAAGGCCGAGCAGAACAAAATCCGATCCCGGTCTTTTTGCGAGGGCTCGCGGTAGTCGCGATCGGTATTGGCGGCATGGATCTCTTCGGGGTGACGGCGCTCAAATTTGCTCATAGCTCTACTTCTGGGGGTATTGTTTTTTCAGCTGGGCCAGTTTTTCGGTGGTCAAAAGAACCTCTTCGACATGGCTGGGAGAATAATAATCATACTTGAGAATCAAGGTACCCCAGGGGCGGGCATAAAAAGCGTAGCGGTAATAATAACCCATGCTTTCGTCTGCGGCAATGCGGCTAAAATACTGGTAGGCCCCCAAAATCTCGTCGATTTCGTGGGGTTCCAAGCCCAAGACCGCTTTTGAAAGCACTCCCTGAAAGCCTGGCTCTTCAATATTGTTCACCGAAATGCTGCGGCCCGGCTGAAAACCAAAGCCTGCTTCAGCAAAATGGAGGTAGATTTTTGCTCCTTCCCCGGATTGGCTGTGGGGGCAGGGAAAGGCTTTTTTGACTTGGGCCAGAGTGGCTGTCAGGGGGATGCCATTGAGGGTGCCTTTGTCCAGATCGAGTTTCATATTTTGGCAGGGAGCCGCCAGGGCGGAAGCAGAGAAAAAGAGAGAGAGCAGAGTTGTTAGCAGCAGAATGCGCATGCGTCAGACACCTCAGAGAAGCATTTTTCTTTAGTATACAATTCTCAGCGGTGCTCTGCCTGTGATGGAGTACTGAGCGAGAAATACGGAACGGTTAAAACTGAGCCAGAAAAAAGGCGGCCAAATCTTTGGGGCCCTGGCGATTTTCAAAGATCAGGGGGCGGGCTGCTCGGATCTGGTTTTTGAGTTGGCTGCGCAGGGCTGGATCTTGCCCCAATTGCAGGGCTTTGTGCAAATAGTCTGCTTTGTCTTGGGCAATCCATCCAGACAGACCAGCCATTTTGTAAAGTCCCGCTGCCACCCGGCAGCGCAGCTGCTCTGTGGGCAAATGGATGATCGGCAGGCCCTGGGCAAAACATTGGTAGCTCACCAATCCGCCGCCCAAATACAAGCCATCCAGGGCCAGATCGGCCAGATTTAAAAGCTGCAAAAATTGGGGCTGGGGCAGCCAGGGCAAAAAACAGATTCGCTCTAAGTTAGCCGCAGACAGCACTTTGCCCAGCCGTTTTTGCAGATCTTCGTGCAGGCGCGTTTCGCGGTAGCGCAGCAACACCAAGACTGCCTGTGGATCTGCTGCGAGAATGGCGGCGATGATCGGGTCCAAATCTGGATCCAGGCGAAAGAGGGTATGGGGAAAGAGATAGAGGGTTTTGTCTGGGGGCAGACCCAGATCTGAGCGTTGCAAAAGCGGTGAGCTTAAAGGCGGTACTTCGACCTGCCAGGGTGGATTTGGCAAGGCAATCAGCTTTTCGCTGTAATTTTGCTGGGCCTGGTCGGGTTCAAAAAAACGGCAAGAGAGGTAATAGTCGATCGTCGAGATCCCCGTGGTGATCGGAATCCCACTGGAGACACATTGCAGCTTTGCCAGCCGGTAATGGGCCAATGTATACAACATGGCTTCCTGGCCAATATCCAGGTAAAAAAGAATATCTGGCTGCCAACCCTGAATTGCTTCTAAGCCGATTTCGAGGTTTAAGTCCAATTGTAAAAAATGATTTGCTGTGCTGGCAATTTCTTCGGTGACTGAATCGCGGGGCTTGCCAAAATAAAAGACCCCGTTTTCAAAGTCGGAATGCCCGCAAAAATACAGCAAGAGACGTTTAAAATAGTCCATGGTCGAGTGTTGGTAAATTGAAAACGAAACCCAAGCCAATCGTAGCGGTTGTGAGGGAGAGTGGAGCTTGGTTTGAGCTGCCTCTTGCGTTAAGAATAGCTTGCGCCACAAGCTAGAAATATGGCTCATGGTCTCTCTTTCATTTTGCCCCAACAGCATGAGATCAAAAATGGGCGAGCCTGCAATCAGCTCTTGGCAAGTAATCACAGGGGATTGGTCAAACCAATCTGTCAATTCCTGTAGTTTTGTGCGCAGGCGTTGACGCCATTGCTTCATGGTTGAGGTTGAGAGATACAATTGAGGCAGCAAAAAGGCATCCAGCAGCCGGAATTCCAGGTGGTTTGGCTCTTGTTTTAAATAGTTCTGTAATAATTTTTCTGCCTGATGGGTTTGATTGGCGCAGCGCAAGGCCCAGATCCGGGAGCCTCTTAATTGGGGCATGCGCTCTACCAGGAGCCCATAGAGTTCTGCTGCAGTCTGAAAATTGCCTTCTTGAACCAATTCAAAGGCATTATCTGAGATGTTTTCAGCTACTTCAGGCAGCCATTCAGATTTGAGACTGATCTTCCAGTGTTGGCTGGCTAAGGGATAATCTCTTTGCAAAAAACAGGCCAAAGCCAAATTGGCCCAGCCCTCTGCGTCTTGGGGATTGGTTTTGAGATGGGATTCAAACGCTGTTTGGGCAAGGGCAAAGGCCCCTTCTTCCAGGGCCTTTATACCCGTTTCAAAATCTTCGTAAATCTGCTTTTCTCCCGGTTTTGAGCTCATTAGAACGATGTCCAAAAATTAACACAGTTCTGGCATTGCAGCAATCCGGGCAAGACCTACGCTGATTTTGGCGGATGGACCTGAAAAAATGGAAGCTATTGAGATCGGGCTTGAAGCGCCCATTGGCGTAGACTCAGGCAATGCCCGAGCAGGGCCAGGGGGACCAAAAAACTGGGCAACCAGACAAAGGGAAAGCTGGCTACAAAGGTATTTCTGGGTGCCTCGGTAAAGACCTGGAATGCCGTCGGCATCGAAAGAATCGAAATGC
>CAZRFI010000201.1:0-6458 GCA_964598905.1 uncultured Candidatus Sericytochromatia bacterium
ATTGCGCATTTCAATGTTTTGTGCAGAAAAGCGTATAATAGCTCTATGAAAAAAAATGAGCGCTTTGCTGCAAAAATGGGCTTACACACTGCTCTGTTTTCTGGGCGGGCCTTGGTTTAGTCTCGGTGCGCTCTTTCCAGTAAAACCAGTGGCAAAACCCAGATCAATGGCCGTACCATTGCCATTTTAGAATACACAAACGCCAATTCATTCGATCAGCGTATTACCCGCGAACTGCTGGGCATCGATATGGAAGACCATTTTATTCGCATGCACGAGATGTTCGAAGGCAGCAAGCTGGTCTTTTCCTTGAAGTTGAACAATATTCAACTCAACACCCCGGTCTCTGAGACCGAAATCAAAATCTAAGTGCCGAGTTCCCAAGCCAATTGGTAGTCTTCTTGTTCACGGGTGCGCAAATGCAGCTCAATGCCCATGCCCTGCAATTTCATCAGGGCGACCTCTTCGTCGATATCTGTCGGCACAGGATAGACTTTTTTGTCCAATTGGCGGTGGTGTTTGACCAAATGCTCCAAAGAGAGGGCCTGATTGGCAAAACTCATGTCCATGACCGAAGCGGGGTGGCCATCGCCACAGCTCAGATTGATCAAGCGGCCCTGGGCCAGCAAATAGAGGCGTTTGTCGGGCAGGTGGTAACAATCCACCAGCGGGCGCACCTCTTCTTTGTGACTGGCCAATTCTTCGAGGGCCTGAATCTCTATTTCGGAGTTAAAATGGCCAGCATTACACAGAATCGCCGCGTCTTTCATGGTCGCAAAGTGGTTGCGGCGAATCACATTGAGATCCCCTGTGGCGGTGATAAAAATATCCCCGAGTTGGGCTGCTTGGTCCATATGGGTGACAAAGAAACCATCCATAGCGGCTTCGAGGGCATGTAAAGGGTTCACTTCGACCACGATCACAATCGCACCAAGACCCCTTGCCCGCATGGCGACGCCCTTGCCACACCAGCCATAGCCACAGACCACCATGTTTTTGCCCGCCAAGAGAATATTGGTCGAACGCATCAGGGCATCGATCGTGCTTTGGCCTGTGCCATAGCGGTTATCGAAGAGGTATTTGCTTTTGGCATTGTTAACGGCCATCACCGGGAATTGTAAGACCCCGTTGCGGGCCATGCTGCTCAGGCGGGTGACACCCGTGGTGGTTTGCTCGGTGCCACCAATCACTTCGGGCAATTGCTCTTTGCGCTTTTTGTGCAATTCAGAGATCAGGTCCGCACCGTCGTCCAAGGTCAGGTGAGGGCGGCTGTCGAGCACGGCGTTGATGTGTTTGTAGTAGGTGATATTGTCTTCGCCACGGCGGGCAAAAACGGGAATATCCAGTTCTGTGGCCAAGGCTGCGGCGATATCATCCTGAGTGCTGAGGGGGTTGGAGGCGCAGAGAGCGACTTCGGCGCCACCGGCTTTGAGAGTGCGCATTAAGTTGGCGGTTTCGGCGGTGACGTGTAAACAGGCCCCAATCCGGTAACCTTGAAAAGGCAAGCGGCTTTCGAATTGCTGACGCACCTGACGCAGAACGGTCATATTGTTGTCAGCCCAGAGAATTTTGCTCATTCCCGAAGGGGCCAGGCTGGGATCGGAAATATCGTAAGCCACAGCAGGACTCCTTCGGTCAGAAAGATGCAAAAAAAGAAAAGGTACCCGTAAGGGGATTCGAACCCCTGTCGCCGCCGTGAAAGGGCGGTGTCCTAGGCCTCTAGACGATACGGGCGGGTGGTGAGCCATCCGCGACTCGAACGCGGGACCCATTGATTAAAAGTCAATTGCTCTACCGACTGAGCTAATGGCTCATGATACTACAGATAATCCGGTTTGTCATCCGGTTTTTGAGGCGACTTCTAGATATCCGTCTCAGAAACAAATTTAGTATAAACGATGCCCAGATGGGGTGCAATAGGAAAGGGCCTGTGAAAATCTGAATCTGTCACTAACTGCGCTGGAATAATCGTGGTATTTTCAAGCAGCCATTGGGTTTCGGCGAAACTAAAAACAGCAGCATGAGGATTGACGGGCCCTTCCAGAAAAGTGGGTTTCCCTGATAGGCGGGCGGCAAAGGCTGCCAGAAAAGCGTATTCGGGCTCAGTCACCCAAATCGCCTGCCAGTTGATTTCTTGCAAAAGATGAAACAAGAAGAGCTGGGTGTCGACGCTTTGGGCCAACCCACCCCACGTGATCTGGATGAGGCCCATGGTTTTGTTCCTGACACTTTCCCAGGGCAGCAGGCGGCTGTCTTGCTGCAAGCTCAAAAATTGCCAGGGGCTTGGCAATTCGGGCAGCCAAGTTGTGAGTTCTGGCAGGGTGGGGCCCAGGCAGAGAAGTTGGGGCGAATGGCAGGATTCGGCCAGATTCAAGAAGGGCACTCGATAATGCCATGTTCAATCGCATACCGCAGCAGCCCAACTGTGGAATGCAGCCCGAGTTTTTTCATCAGACGTGAGCGATAGGTTTCGACGGTGCGCACACTGATATTGAGATGAAAGGCAATATTGTCTTTGCTATAATCTTCGGCCAACATGCGCAAAACCTGCATTTCGCGCAGGGATAATTCTGGCTTAAGCGGCGTCTCTGCCTTCGAAAATAAATCTAAAGGGGAGTCTAAGCCAAAATAATAGCCACCAAAATAGACGCTCATCAACGCCTCTGTTAGCAATTCGGGATCAGTGCTTTTGTGTAAAAAACCTTGTCCCCCCGCCTGAATGAGATCATTTTGAGACATACCCTGGGCCGAGCCGGTATAAAAAACAATTCTCAGTGTTGAGCAAAGGGCTTTTAACTGGCGGACCAATTCGATGCCATGGCCATCTCTGAGATTGAGGTCAATAATCGCAATCTGAGGATTGTGATTGCGGGTCAGTTCCAGAGCCTCTTCAACCCCTGTGGCCTCTAGAATTTCCAGTGATTTAAACGGCAATTGGCTGTTTTCCAAGGTCAGGCGCAACCCGATCAGGGTTAAAGGGTGGTCATCCACCAATAAGACAATCAGTTTTTTAGGTAATGTCATGGATCAGCTTTCAAACAAGTTTACAACTTTGCTTGGGGCAACGATGTTTACTTTTTTGATTATACAAGTTTTGCCAAGATTCAGTTCAGACTCAAGAAAATAATAAAATGATGACGTAGCTTTTGGGCAAACCAATTTAGTTTAATTTACGCTTGCAATTGTAAAAACAATGTCATTTTTTTAATTTTCAGAGCGGCCATTTTGTTGTTAAGTAACAGAAATTTTCAATTTAATTCATTGTTTCAGGGCATTGTTTGTTCAGTTTTAAGTTCGTGTAAGTAATTTGCGTACGCAGAGATGTTGAGAAATAGCGGCTCTAAATTGAAATCTACCTACATTGTCAGGATTACACGGACATGACTTTTGGGTAACTAAAATGCTAATTTTGTGATGGCTCCGTAATAATTTCCACATTTTGATTGACAATACTGCCTGCCTCTGAGGCAAGAGAGGAAATTCGTATGTCTGTTGCGCTCGGACTGGAATTGCCTTCCCTGGTTCAAAATTATGAATTTTTGAACGAATTGGGAGAAGGGGGCATGGGCCAAGTTTGGTTGGCCCGTGACAAACGTTTGGAACGCTTGGTGGCCATCAAAAGCCTTAAAATGCCCGAGGATATTGCCAGCCAAAAAAGTTTTGTCGATCGCTTTCTCACAGAAGCACGGGCCATTGCCCGGCTCTCCCACCCCAATATCGTGAGCATCTATGATTTTGGCGAAGAAGCGGGCCAGTATTACATGATTATGGAGTATCTTGAGGGCCGACCACTCAGTCAATTGATCGACGACTTCCCCCGGATTCCTGTTCCCCTGTGTACTGCGATGGGGGTTCAGATTTGCAGTGCTTTGGAATATATCCACAAACGCGGGATTATTCACAGGGACATCAAACCCGCCAATATCCTTCTCTCACGCGAAGGTGTGGCCAAATTGACAGATTTTGGCATTGTCAAACTCACAGGCATGCACAAAGGCATGGGACAGATCGAAGATGCCAATACCAGTTTGGGCACGATCAAATACTCCTCTCCCGAACAAATGCTGGATGCCGCAAAAGTTGACCACACCACAGATATCTATGCATTGGGCTTAACTTTGTATGAGCTCTTGACCGAAGAACATCCCTTTCAAGCCAGTTCCGTTTCTGAGTTTATCAGCAAGATCTTTGAAGGCAATTCCCCCTCCTTGCGTGAGATCTTCTGGGATATTCCCGAAACACTCGATCAAATTGTGAGCAAGTCCATGAGTCGCCATCCCGAAGAACGGTACCAAAGTGCCGCAGAAATGGGCCACGCGCTGTCTGAGTTGGTCGATAGCAAGAGTTTGCAAAAAGTCTTGGTGGGCCCGCTGTTTAATCTCAAAGCCAGTTTGGCTGAGACTTCTTTTCCATCGAGTCCGGTTTCGGCTCCCGTCGAGGCCACCCACACGGATTTGCGTTTGCATGCCGATACGCGTAAGCAATTACAGGCATTGAGAAAAGATATTTCTTGGATTGATGGACTTTGTTTGAATTTGCCGTATAAAGAATCCAATCATCTGCCCAAAGCCCGTTTTTTAGAAAGGGTGGTTGTTTCGGGCTTTAGTGGCATTATTCAGATCAACCATGATGTCTATGCTTTGGTGCAAAACGGCTATTTCCTGGATTTTGTCAGCCACTCGATTACCGAAAAACTTCAAAAAACGGGCGAAGAGTTGTTTTATATCATTCCTGAACAATTGGAATATATTCGTTTATACCTGACCGCTGGAGACAAACTCTACTTGCCACTTTTGATCGCGAATATTCTCAATGAACGTGGCCAAAGCACGACAGAAACAGATGCAAATGCGCTCTCGATTGCCAAACTTCTCTCGGCAGAGCCTGATTTGACTGGTTACCTGATGTGTAAAAATGCCAATACCCTCTATTGTTTGGGCTATTCCAATGGGAATCAGGTCTTTAATCTGGAATTGAATGGCAATCAATCGACAGTGACCGACAGCTCGTTTGAGCAAATTCTCGGTCGCAGTCACACGCTCTGGGATCTCTATCATGCCGAAGTGACTCTCTCACCTCTCAATGAGCAGGTTTTATTGCGGCAAAGCCATGTTTTGCCGGTCTTTCCGGCCAAGCCGAATTTGGAGAGTTTGATCGAGGGCTCTTTGTCGAATCAAATTCTGGATAAATCCTTGCAAAAGACCTTCAAACAGGGATTGGTTCTCAACAGCCAATTTAAACTGGATAAACCCGAAGACATGACGATTCTCAATACCCGCATTGGTGCAGCGCAGATTGTAAATGAAAGTTTGCACCACCGTTTTTTGCACTATTGGCTGACAGAATTGGCCCTTTTGATCCACAATGCCCGGCAATTGGCGGGCTTTCAACGCATTTATCAGAGCTTGCGTTATATTGGAGAGTGCCAATTTTTTCGCACCTATCCGGGTGAACTCTCTCCATTGACCTTGGATATTTGCTGTTATGACCGAGAAAAGCCAACCCATGTCTTGCACTGTGTCAAAGTGACCTGTGGCGAAGAGGCAGAAGTTGAAAAACTGGTGCGCGAATTGTCCAACCTTCAGCAAAATTATCCCGAATTTCAAGATTTGCAGGGGGCATTTTTGATCTCTCCAGGGCCTTTTACCCCAGAGGCCTTACATGCCTATGCCCGTTTATTGGTAACGGATACCAGTCAATTCGGCCCCCTCAAAGGCATGGTGCGCAGCAATGCCAATACGGGCTTCCAATTCTGTTTGTTGGAATATCTCCAGCATGAAAAGCGTTTTAATCTGATCACCCCTTCTGTTTATGGCTAAGTTCCAATGACAGAACCCGAAAAAGAGCTCTCTGAGCCTGAAAAAACAGTTTCTGAAAAACCCAAAAAACGGCGTGCGCCCGCTCGAAAAAAAGTGAGTGTAGCTGGTGCTGGTCAGAATAAAAAACAACCGAAAAAACAAATAGCACTTAAAGGAGTATGGAAAATGGGAAAAATGGATCAATTGTGTCAGCAAATTGTCTCGGATGTAGACGGTGCACTGGCCTGCGGGATCGTGGATTTAGAGTCAGGGATGATGATGGGGGTGTATCACTCGATACCCTATTTTACCCAGGACTATATCGATGCCGTGGCAGCCGCCTCTGTTGACATGTTTCGGGGCCGGAATATCAGCCGGATTGAGCAATTAATTGCCAAACAGCGCGGAAATACGCCTGAACACACCATGGAAGAGAGTTTTATGACCACCAAAGGCACCTACCATTTTATGAAAGTGGTGCCGGGTAAAAGTTCCCTGATTGTGTTGATTACCAAACGCACCACCAATCAGGGCATGGGCTGGTCTGCTGTACGTATGTCGGTGGGTGATGTCGCCACTGCCATGGGTGGTTAATTAGTCACTTCTAATTCCCCTTTTTTGAGGCTGCAGGGGATTCTCCCCGCAGCTTTTTTCATGTTT
>CAZRFI010000201.1:6558-9336 GCA_964598905.1 uncultured Candidatus Sericytochromatia bacterium
TGAGTTTGTATGAAAAATATGGTGGTCAAGCCACCGTTGAAACCCTGGTCGATCTGTTTTATGCAAAAATACTGGCAGACGAGCGGATCAATCATCATTTCCAAAACACCGATATGCCCCGTCAGAAAAGGCACCAAACAGCCTTTATCTCTCAGGTTTTGGGCGGCCCCAAAGACTATCAAGGGCTGGATATGCGCAAAGCACACGCCCGATTAAAGCTTCAGGAAAGCGATTTTTCGGCAGTTGCAGAGCATCTTCAAAATACCCTGCAAGAAGCCGGGGTAGAAGCTGAAGATATCGGGAGCATTATGGGCGCTGTGGCATCTTTAAAGCCTGAAGTCTTAAATCTCTGATGAGCAAGTGGTTTCCATTGCCGGAGACAATCGCAGATCTGCAACGCTTGGTAGGTTCAGATTTGGGCGAGGAAACCCTTTTTTTAATGCTGACAGATACCCAAGCGCAAGAGTGGCGGGAGAAAGTGGGCGTGCGTGGGCTGCAAGAGGGCTCAGGCAAAACCACTGCCCGTCTACTCTGTGCTCAGGGTTGGGTCTTTAAAACGGATCGGGTTTTTGCCCAAAACAATTTGGCTGTTTTGCAGCAAAGGTACTTACAATTGGGACAAATGGCCCAAGCCTTGGGCATTTATCATCCCCGTAAACATTGGTTTCTATTGCGAGAAGGGGAATTTTGGTTGCCGATCACGGCCTGTCCTGAAATGACTACTTTGCGGGCCATCACCGACTTACCCTCTCGACTGCGTGGCTGGCTGGCAATGTACCGTTTGGGCGCGCGCCTTTTGCGCGATCATGAAATTGAATTGGATTTAAATCCTGCCAACTTTGCTCAAGAAAAGGGGAAAAACCAGCTTTGGTACCTCGATGATGAATTTTATGTCCAACAAAAGGGCTTGGGGGCCATTGGCATGTCTTTGGCTCACCGCATGGCAGAAGCGGATTTGCCCACGGTTTTTTGGCAGGAGTTAGGGGCCGCTTTAAAGCACATGCTCTCTGATTTAGAACTCTCAGATTATGGCTCTCTGCGTTCTTTGCAGGACAGTCTCGAAGAATACCCTTTAAGGGGGAATGCCACTCAGTGCCGTCAGTACCTTTTGCGGGGGCTGCTTGAGAAAAAAAACGTGGTGCTTTCTACTGGAACAATGCCACGTCGAACTTGTATTATTGCAGATATCCATGCCAATTTGCCGGCTTTGGAGGCTGTCCTTCAGGCGGTACAAGAAATTGGCGTGAGCGATTATCTCTGTTTGGGGGATATTGTGGGTTATGGCCCCCATCCCGAAGCCTGTGTGGCCCGAATTGCGGATTTACCGCTGATGGCGGCGATCAAAGGGAACCATGATCAGGCTGTGGTGTCTGGCAACGAAGAAACGGGGATTCGCTCCATGGCCCAGGAGTCCTTCCGTTGGACCTTGGATAAACTCAGTCCCGAGAGTAAAAAATGGCTGGCTTCCCTCCCCAATAGTTGGAGAGAGCAGCAGGTCATGGCCATTCACGGCTCTCTTTTGGATCCACAACATATGTATGGCTATATCTATGAAATGACCTACGAAGACAATTTGTGCAAAGCCCAAGCAATGGAATTGGCAGTGGTCTTCTTTGGGCACAGCCATTTTCCACTGGTCTACCGCATGTGCAAACACCAGCGCGAACAGCGATTGCCGTCTCAATCGGTGCGTTTATTTGAACCTGAATGCTCTGTTTTAATCAATCCTGGCTCTGTGGGGCAGCCCCGCGACCGCGATCCCCGTGCCGCTTTTGCGATTTGGGAACACGCTTCAAAGCAGGTCCATTTTTTCAGGCAGGTTTATCCCGTGGAGCAAACCATGGCTGCACTGCGCAAAGAGGGTTTAAATGAACGCCTGGCCCAGCGGCTTCAAGAGGGATATTGAACTGGAACCTACTTTATTCGAACGTCAGGTCAAACACTTTATTCAGGGTTTAATCGGGCAAACATCGATTGAAACGAATGCCTATCAAATTTTGAATTCTTTAGAAGAGGGTTTGATTGTCTTTGATGCCCAGGGCAAACCGATCTTATTTAATCCTGCAGCGATCCGGATTTTAAAAACGACCCCTGAACAATTAAAGGTCGATCATTTGCTCATGAATAGCCCGGATATGTTTTGCGAAAATGGTGATACTTGTCCACCTTCAGACTATGCCGGACGGATTGCGCTATTAGAAGGAAAAAGCTGTTTTAAACAGGTTTTGGGCAGAGATCTTTCCGATGGACAGCGGTTGTGGATATCCCAAAATGCCACACCGATTTTGCAGCCGGGAGAATCATGTGTAGCGGGTGTGATTCTGACCTTTCGGGATATTAGTGAGAATATCATCCAGCTCCAGCAATTGCGGGCCCGTGAGAAATCCCTGAGTGAAGCCCAACGCATTGCCCAACTGGGCTTTTGGGAGTGGGATATCGCCAGCAATCAACTCATTTGGAGCCCCGAAATTTACCGCATCTTTGGGCGCAGCCCTGAGAATTTTGAAGCCACTTACCCCAATTTTCTCAAGACCTTGCCCGAAACCGATCGTGACATGGTCGAAAAAGCTGTTCAACAGGCCCTTGATGATCACTTGCCCTATTCGCTTGAACACCGTCTGATTTTGCCCTCGGGTGAGATCCGCTATGTGCATGAACAGGCAGAAGTGATGAGAGATGCTTTTGGTAAACCACTCAAAATGTTGGGTGTGGTCAGAGATATTAGTGTGCCGCAGCAAGCGGCGTAAGAGATGAGGGTATGGCCCCTCGCCATCGGTT
>CAZRFI010000202.1:0-6942 GCA_964598905.1 uncultured Candidatus Sericytochromatia bacterium
GCCAATGCGCTGTCCAGCCGAAATGCCCTGGATAAAGGATTAAAGGCAATCTTGCCAGCGGGTGTGGCAGATCGGCCAGAGGTCAAAAATCTTTTGGCCACCAGCCTGGGTTTTAAAGATTTTGATGCGCTTTACAACCAATTGGCCCAGCTTCCGCCAGACAAGCAAAAACAATTTATTGCCATTTTGACCAAGCCCGAACTCTGGCAAACAGCCAAAAACAATATTATGGCCTCGCTGGCAAAGAATTCCTTGAGCAACTTTCCGGCTGTTTTGGGGGATATTGGCAAAGAACTGCAAACCCTGACCCAAGGTCTGCGCGGCGAACTCAACACGGTCTTAAAAGGCCAAATAGACGAACTCTTTGCGGGCCAAGGGGCCCCCAAACTCACCCCACCGCTCACAGACAGCGCAGAGGGTTCCGTTTGGTCTCCGGCAGCCTTGATGGGGATCCACAACAGTTTAAACAATATTAAAACCGAATCCCCCCTAGACTTTCAACGCCTGCAAAACACCAATCCCACCCTGACCTTTAAACACGATACCAACCCCACTCCCAGCAGCAGTGGCAATATTGCCCTGCAGGATCCCGTGTCGCTTTTAACAGACTCAATGAAAATTGCCCATACCTCCTGTGCCGACTGCAAAGACCACACCATCACGGTCCGCGAAGGGGCAGTTCAGGGCAGTGCCGACAGCATTCTGGATACCCAAATCCTGGAAAAAATTGACCTCTTTGGGCGTACCAACAACAGCAGTTTTCCCGATCGCCCCGCTTTTGAGCGGGCCGGGTTTAAAGGTGGCGTCAACCAATGGTATACCCTCAGTGAAATGAAAAGCCGGGAATTGGTCAAAGACGATCCCCCAGAGGTGGATTGTGAAAAAGCCAAAGAACTGCTGGCAAAAATGAATGAGTCGGGTGATCCCAAACAAAAAACCTGGCGATTGCTGATCGCGATGGGCAATTCGATGGGCACTTTTCAGCCCTCTCAGCTCAGACAACACCCCATTTTAAAAGAGTATCTCAAACCTGGCAGTGCAGGCTTGGATATGGAAAAACTCTGGTCTGTCTTTTTTCCCAACGGAGACAGTGCCAAGATCAGCCAAATTCAAGGGGCGCTCGATGGCTTGATGACCACTGTCAGCCCCCAAATCCTGGCCAATACCGTCTTTAAAATGGAACAGATGAAACAGGTCGAAGGGCTGCAAAACTTCCTCAACGAGATCAAACCGGGATTGGCCAAAGACCTGCTCAAAGACGGCACAATTGGCCCGCGGACAGGTGTGGCACTCAAGCGTTTGGAGGCCATTATGGCACTCAATGCCCTCAAGCAAAATATGCCTCAGCCTTTAAATGCCCAACAAAACCGCAAAATTACTGAGATCCTCACAGCCATTACCAGTGAGCCCCTGAGCAATGAAAAATTGCAATCTGCGCAAGCTGAGATGAAACATCTCATGCAAGGCATTCCCGACCGCATAGTGCAAGAATCGCCACGCAAAACTTTGCAACAGACCCTCTCCCGCCTGATTGATAAAGTCGACGGGAAAATAGATACCGATACCACCAAAGACTTGGTCAATAGCTGGCTCAAAATTGTCGACACCCAGGGTGAAGGCAATATTATCGAAGATCTGGTGACCCACGAAGTGGGACACAACTTGATGGAGATCTTCAAAAAAGAACATCCCAATATTGATGTTGCCCGCGATTGGGCAGCTATTTCGGGGCGGGCAGACAGCACAGGGCCCGAAACCTTTACCATGGCTCCGACCACAGCCTCCTATTTTACCCAGGGGCAAGAAGAGGTCTCGAAATATGGCGAAACCAGCCCCAATGAAGATTTTGCTGAGAGCTACCGCCTGTTTATGAGCAATCCCGAAGAGCTTTATGCCAAAGCCCCCACCAAATTCTTGATTTTAAATGCCCTCAGTGGCCGCTTCAGCGAAGCCGAAGTTAAGGATCGTTTTGGCATCGATGCCCCCGAGAAACTGAGCCAAGCTTGGCAAAAAATCACAGGCCAAGCAGGGTCTCAATTCCATCTATCTGCTCCGATGTTGGAACAGCTCAACAAAACCTATCCCGAATTGGCGGCCTCAGGAGGCAAACCCGATACCAGCATGACCACGGCACAGGTGGGGGCCGCAATGGGGGCCGCAATAGAGGCTTCAATGGGGTCCCCGAAGCCCTCCCCCCTACCGGCCACCAAACTGGAGTCGCTGCTGTCACCGCAACGCCTGATAGCCCTGGCCCAATTGAGTTCTCCCCCACTTTCAAAAGAGCAACTCAATGCCGCCCACCAAGCGGTTTTAAAACTGGTTCAACACGTTAAATCCGGTGGACCTGCACTGAGCAAAGAAAATATCCAGGCCTTGCTCGGCGCAGACTATGACAAACTGCCGGGTGCGTTTAAAGCCATGTTAGACAAACCCGATTCAACCCTGATGCAATACCTCAACAACCCCAGCCATTTTAGCCGGCAAAACGCGGTCACTTGGCTGCAATCGGAGGTGCTTAACCAGATTATTGGCAGCCATGAAAAAGCCAATTCGACGGCCATCACCTTTAAAAATCTGCTGGGCAGATGTACCCGTGCAGCCAAAAATGCGCAAAACATGCCCAATATCCCGGCCCAAAGTCTCAAAGCGTTTTATGATGCGGCTTTGGCCCATGTCAAAGCCCAAATGGCGCTGATGTCTCCACCACCGCCTTTAAAAAGCGACCAAGAGCTGATTGCCATTTTTGAAAGTGCCTTGCGCAATATGAGCACGGGCTCAGATAAAGCTGAGAAGTACCAAAATGATCTCAAAGCGGCTTTGGGATTGGCTTAAACCCGCAATTTAGCCTTGGTTTTCAAAATAAAACGAGGTCTCTTCAAAATTGCCCTGTTCCAAATAACTGGTGGTGGCGCTAAAATTGCGCCCGAGTCCCCGTAATTCGCCTTGAATCGCCTGCCGTGCTTGCATGGCCTTGCTGATCAAAAGGGTATCGTGTTGGGACAGGCTTTCCAAACGGGCCATAAGAGCGGGATCTGCTTCCAGCAAAGACAAGACAGCCGGTAATTTTTCCAGCAATTTATCGCGTTGATCCAGCAGCAAAAAAAGGGATTCCAGATCCAAGTCTTGCTCCTGGCCAGGATCGGTGCCAGGATCGGAGCCAGGACTTAATTGCAAAGCCAAGGCCCTGGAAAGGCCTTCTAGGTCTGCGAGCAAGTTCAGGTGCGCATCTTCAGCCGGCAAAATGGCGTTCCCTAAATTCGGTATCCAATTTGCCTTCTGCGCGCATCTGTCCTACCACACCAGCGACTTCATCCCAGGCTGTGCGCAAATTTTCGAGCAAGCCGATCACTTCACGCACCCCTTCACTTTGGTGGTCAATATTGGCCTTGACCAAAATCCGGTACATATAGTCATAGAGATTAAATAAATTGGTGGCCAACTCTCCGCCAATATCCATATCCAAAACCGACATCAGCTCCAATAAAATGGCTTCAGCCTTGAGAATATTGCGGTGGGAAGTTTCCCATTGTTTGTCATCCAAGGCCTGAGCGGCCAGGTTCAAAAATTTGATAGCCCCTTCGTAGAGCATCACCAGGAGGCGCTCAGGGGTTGCCGTTTCAATTTGCGCTTGTTTGTATTGTTCTAGCCGGGCGGCGGTTTCAATCGCCTGCATCGCTGGATTGGCTTCTGTTTCGGTCATACTCACCCTCACACCTCAAATACCTTTTTCAGATTCAGACATGCTGGTCTAAGCTTCGGCTCTTTGGGGCCAAAACTTAAATGTCAGAATTTCGTAGGGCTGACAAAGTAGGCCCCATGTCTCACCGTTTTTTTGTGCCCGGGTTCGGTTTTCTGTGCTTTCCATGATATCACTCAAACAACCATCACGATAAGCAAAGCCTGGGGTCAATTCCAGATGCACAGGATAATCAAGCGAATTAAACAGACGCAAAATCAGGGCATCGCCAGAGATTGACTGTTTTAAGGCCGTGACCATCAACCCCTCTCCCTGCAATGAAAAAAGCGCATCCAGCGGTTCTTGGCGCATGGCTTGGGTGACCAGTGGGGGCCGTTGCCATTGCAAAACCTGTTTCAGCGCATCTTTGCGTTCATTGCCTGTCAATGCCAAGCGGTAGTCAAAGCGGTGCTCCCCCAGACATTGGGCCTCGGGGGTGCGCATACGCGGGCCAGCTCCACCGCCGCGGGTGCGCAGGTCATCGCGGGAGAGCCAGCCGACACAGCGCAAGAGTGTGAGTGCCAATGCGGGTTTTCCCTCCCAATCGGTGAGTCCCGCTTCGTGCACGCCATCGATCTGGCAAACGTAACCTTGATCATCGGGGGCCGAGAGCTGCAGCCAATCATCAAAGGGAAAGGTGTCAGCGGGGCGCTCTTTGCCTTTGGGCACATCGATTGCACGCGGCGGGGGCGATTTGCGTTCCAACATGCCAAAGGCCGTCGAGCTCCAGCAGCGCAGGGGACCACGGGGTGACTGAAAGAGCAACCGCAGCTGGTGATCACGGGATTTATTCTGGACCGTGGTCGAAAAATAGACACTCTGGTCGTTGCCATAAAGGCGCACTTCGGTGGTAATCCGACAGGGAGCATGCACCCCCGACCGCGATTGCCGATCTTCTTTGAGCTGGGCAGGTAAGACGCCGTAATAGGTTAAATACAAGGTCTGGCACAAGGCGCCTTTTTCGACCTGAAACTCCTGAATTTGCAAAACCACCCGTTGGTCTTCTTGGGGCGGGGAGTAATTATACGAATCCCCGGCATCGCCATCATCCACAAAGAGATGGCCTTCGAGCTGGCGTACCCAGGTGTGGTTTTCGTTCTTATACAAACGCAATTTGCCACTGGCCGAATCCACCACCACTTTGCACCAGGCATTTTCAATCGAACAGGGGTCGGCGGAACCTCGCATCGCATTGGGTGGCGTCGGCACAGCATGGGGCAGCAGGGTATAGACCTGATCCGAAAAGGCCGGGACCTTGGCCTGCATCAGGCAGCTAAAATGGGTGATTTCTTCCCAATGGGGAAGAACATCCGGTTCGGCAATAAATTTATCTTTTTGTTCCCGATGTAAAATCTCAAAAGGCACAGCATTGCCATGGGTATCTTGAAGTTCAAATTGGCTCACCGCCTGCTCAGCTGGGAATTCAACCTCAAACGGCAGGCTGCCATCGTAGGCTGTGCCCCCCAAATTCAGCACATGTAAATGCTCTCCCACCAGGCCTGTCTGAGGCACATCCAGCAAATAGGCCAGAGAGCGCTGTTTGAGTTCCTGTCCGAGGGTATCTGTCCAGCGAAAGCGGGGCAACATATCTTGGTGCACTTCATCAATACTGCAGCCACAAATACTGTCGTGGGGGTGGTTTAAGAGGAGATATTTCCAAGCCTGTTCTAGGCTCTGTGTCCGCGCAGGGCCACCTTTGAGCCAATTCCACAGCAGCAATGGCTCAACCTGAAAGCTGAGCAGGTTTTGCAGACGGTCGTTTTCGGCTTTGAGGTAGCGGCGACTTGAGAGAACTCCCGGCAAGATATAGGCAGATTCACAATCTCTTAATTCGCCATGAACTGTTTCCATGGCAAAAGTCAGGTTTTTGAGCTGCGCCAGATAAGCCCCCAGCGAAGAGGCCTGGAGTTGATAGCTGTCTTGGGAGGCATTATACGCCGCGATATCTGCCTCATACTGCAATGGCAAGCCCAAATGGTCGCCCCCGACAGGCAGTAAAAGAGGAGCCGATTCCGGGGTCGCTGCTTCGATCGGTTTGAGAAAAGCCGTGAGATTTTCAGCTGAAAAAGGCGCGGTATGAAAGAGGTCCTGATAATAGCCCTTGGTTAAATGCAAACTGGTCAGCAAGGAGCCGTCGAGTGCTGACCAGAAAAAGACGTTGTGTGAGGGGTTGACACCGCGCCAGAGAATGGCAGGCTCGAGCCCCGCCTGTTTAAGTAATTGTGGCATTTGAGCCAAGTGGCCAAACATATCTGGCAAATAGCCATAGAGCTGTTTTTGCCCCCAACTTCGGGACTGCGCTATGCCGATCAACAAATTGCGAATCAGGGCCTCACCACTGACCAAAAACTCATCGGGCAAGACGTACCAGGGACCAATATGCAAAGCTTCTCGTTGAATCAGGGCCTGCAAGCGCTCTTTCATTTCGGGATGAATCGCCAAAAAATCTTCGATCACTGCCGTTTGCCCGTCCAATAAAAAAACCTGTTCTGGATTTTTTTCAAGGTTGTCTATCAGGCTGAGCACCACCTCACCCAAGCGAAAACGATAGCTTTCAAAGCTGCGATACCATTCGCGATCCCAGTGGGTGTGTAAATAGAGCAGGACATGTTTATTCATGGTTTAAGCGGCAGGGCTCCCAATTTTTTTTCTTAATTAAGATCATAGTATGAATTGAACCCTATTTTTGAAAATTTGTCGAAATTTCTCAATCACAACCCACACAGAATATTCAAGAATATTTTGATGCACCGTGAAAAACGGCCTAGAACCTGTATATATAGACCGTTTGCAAGCATAAAAATGTACGCTCTACATTTTTATTTGATGTATAATAGAAAAAGAAAGACAAGGAACATTCTTGGTGGCACTTCGTCCTAAACTTAAGAAAGCCAACCTGAGTCTTTCACTATAATCTAACTATCTTAAAGAGAGAGGAGGGACACAGAGTATGTACGATGATATTTTGAAAGAAATGAAAGATCGCATTGAAGTAAAAGAAAAGAATTATGTTGAATGGCGAGATAAGCGGCAGCAAGAGTTGATGGATTTGGCACGTGAAGTGGATTTGATGATGGATCGTCGCCGGAACCGCAAGGCTCGCATGAACAATAATGCTTGAGAGATGGGCTAATAGATGAACCAATGTTTCTGGTCATGTTTCGGACCCTGAGCAATCAGGGTCCGTTTCATTTGAAGCCCATCAT
>CAZRFI010000202.1:7042-9313 GCA_964598905.1 uncultured Candidatus Sericytochromatia bacterium
TTATACGCAGAGCTGCTGCGCTGGCTGGGCAAATCCAGCAACGCAGATGTGGACCAAGCCTATGTGCTCAATCGCATGGAAAATCTCTATGGTCAATACCCCGAAGATGTGGTCACGCGCCAGCAATTGATCTCCCATTACCAACGCCACGACCAGCCCGAAAAACTCTTGGCGTTGTACCGCCAGGAATTGATTAGCAAAGGCAGCGAACTTGAGCCCAAAGAACAGGCCTTGCTCTTCCGCAAAATTGCAGATTTACACCTGCAAATGGGCTATATGCAATTTGCCTACGACAATTATCTGCGCGCCAGCGACAAAGACCCCACAGATATTCACTCCCGTTTGCGCTTGGGGATTATTTTTATCACAGCCAAAGACTACCGCGAGGCCTCACGCAATTTTGAAAAAATCTTAAAAGAGCAGCCACTTTTGCATGAGGCCCGTCTCTATCAGGCCTTTGCTGAGGCCTTTAATCAAGAGCCAGACAAAGCCAAACAAATTTTGGAAGGCCTGCCCAGCAGCTTTGAACCCGAATTGCAGGGCTGGTTGCGCAGTTTGATTGCCAACCCCAAAATTGAGCCGGTCAACGAAATTTGGAAACGGCTTTTGCCGGAATTCCGGGAAGACAATTCCGCTCCCGAGGCGCCTTAAACGATGCGATTTTGGCAAGAATTTCTTGACTATCCGCGTGTCTATCCCATGCCATTGCGGCAGCCTGAATACCCAGTTTGGGTGATTGCCCACCGGGGCGCGAGTTTTGATGCCCCCGAAAATACCCTGAGTGCCTTTGAATTGGCCATTGCCCAGGGGGCCGATATGATTGAGCTGGATGTGCGCCTGAGCCGCGATCAAGAGGTGATGGTCTTTCATGACCGCAGCCTGAAACGTACGGCGGGGGATGAGCAATTATTGCAACAATTGAGTCTGCGTGAGCTCAAACATTTGGACGCAGGCGGCTGGTTTGAGCCCCATTTTGCGGGCGAAGAAATCCCCACCTTGGCCGAGGTTTTGCAGATTTGTCAGGGCAGAATCATGTTAAATATTGAGATCAAAAAAGATGCGGTTTTTCGCTCGGAGGCCTTGATCGAGAAAAAAATCTTGGCCCTGCTGGAGCAATACAATATGTCCCATCAGGTCATGATTTCTTCGTTTGAGCCTTTGGCACTGAAACGCATCAAAGAAATGACCCCTCAGATTTCAACCGCTTTACTCTATGGCAATACCGTGCGCTCAAATTTGCGCAGCAAATTGCCGGTCTACGGTTTTCAGGCCTTTCGCTGGCTTTTGGCGGTCAAAGCCGACTCCCTCAATTTGCGCTACCCATTGGTGACAGCCGCCAGTATGCGCCGCAGTCGAGAAACCCGGATTCGCATGCATCCGTTTACAGCCGACAGTGTCAAAAGCCAAAAAAAATTAATCCGCCTGGGGGTGCACGGAATTATTACCAATCGGCCCGAACGGTTGCAACAGGTCTTAAAAAAATATGGGGCGAAAATGCCCCTGCGAAGCTGATCCAGCCCATGATGCGCTGTGCTATAATGCCCGAGATTAACCCAGATTATTGAACTATCTCCAAGGAGCTCGCTATGATCGATTTTTCTCTGTCTGATGAACAAAAAGAGTATCAGAAACTGGCCCGTGATTTCGCCGCAAAAGAAATCATCCCCAAAGCCGCCCACCACGATGAAACGGCGGAATACCCCCGTGAGATCATCAACAAAGCCTGGGATGCAGGCCTGATCAACAACCACATTCCCGAAGAATACGGTGGTCTGGGTTTTAGCGTGCTCGACGGCAGCATTGTTTCCGAAGAATTGGCCTATGGTTGCTCAGGCATTTCCACCGCCATGGAAGCCAATATGCTGGCTGAATGCCCTGTTCTGGTAGCCGCAAACGAAGAACAAAAGAAAAACTTCTTGGGCCGTATGACCGAAGCACCCCTGCTGGCAGCCTATTGTGTGACCGAGCCCGACGCCGGTTCCGATGTGGCAGGGATTCGCACCACCGCCAAAAAAGTGGGCGATGAGTATATTCTCAATGGCGCGAAAATGTGGATTACCAACGCCAGTGTCGCCAATTGGTATTTTGTTTTGGCCAGTACCGATCCCACAGCCGGTTTTCGTGGCATGACCGCTTTCCTGGTCGAAGCCGACAGCGAAGGCATTGTGGTGGGCAAAAAAGAAATGAATATGGGTCAACGCTGCTCGGACACCCGTGGAATTACCTTTGAAAATGTCAAAGTGCCCGCCAAAAACCTCTTGGGTTCTGAAG